>SKNL01000211.1 GCA_007120555.1 Balneolales bacterium | reverse complement strand
AAATTCCAAGAATCGCGAAATCAAAAAGATAACCCACAACACACAGGTAACACATTATGTCGAAAGATATCGATGCAAAAGTAAAAGAAATCATCGTTGACAAGCTTGGAGTCGATGAATCCGAAGTGAACAATGATGCCAACTTCACAAACGATTTGGGAGCAGATTCCCTTGATACCGTGGAACTTATCATGGAGTTCGAAAAGGAATTCGATATCAGTATCCCCGATGAAGATGCAGAAAACATTGCAACTGTCGGTGATGCCGTTGAATATCTGAAAGGAAAAATATCCTAACAGTCACCTTTATTTTATTTAATGTCTAAACGCAGAGTAGTAATTACCGGCATAGGGGCCCTTACACCTGTTGGTAAAGGTGCCCCCGAGTTTTGGAATGGGTTGATATCCGGAAAGAGTGGAACCAAAACCATCGAAAACTTCGATGTCAGCAACTCACCCACCAAGTTCGCGGCACAGATAGAGGATTATGACGCCTCACAGTACATGAATGCAAAGGAGGCGCGTCGCATGGACAAGTTCTGTCAGTATGCGATGATAACCGCCGAAGAGGCGATCAACGATTCCGGGTTGGACCTGAATCAGATCGACGGAAACCGGGTGGCTGTCATGATCGGTAGTGGAATCGGCGGCATGCAGGTATTTTACCAGCAGGCAGTTGAATTCCATCAAAAGGGCCAGCGCGGGGTTTCCCCTTTCTTCATTCCCATGCTGATACCCGATATTGCTGCCGGACAGGTATCCATCAAATATGGTTTCCGCGGTCCCAATTTTTGTGCTGTTTCCGCATGTGCAACAGGATCACACAATATTGGCCTGGCCTACGATGCCATAGTATCCGGACAGTCGGACTATGCCGTTGCAGGAGGGGCTGAAGCCCCTGTTTTCGGGATGGGGCTTGCAGGCTTCAACTCGGTCAGGGCACTTTCCACCCGAAACGACAGTCCGGAGACGGCATCCCGTCCCTTCGACAAGACCAGGGACGGTTTCGTTCTCGGTGAAGGAGCGGGAATGATGCTGCTGGAATCTTACGAATCGGCAGTGGCTCGCGGGGCTCGTGTCTACGGGGAAATTGTTGGATATGGTTTTTCCGCTGATGCCCATCATATAACGGCACCGGACCCCGGGGGAACCGGGGTTATCCTTGCCATTACCAGTGCCCTTAAAGCAGCCGGTATCAAAGCCGTGGATGTGGACCATATCAACATGCATGGTACATCCACTCCTCTTGGAGATACGGCAGAGTCGCAATCCATCAAAAAGGTCTTCGGGGATCACGCCTACAAAATCAATCTCAATTCCACCAAATCGATGACAGGACATATGCTTGGTGCTGCCGGCGCCGCTGAGTCCATTGCCACCGTTCTGGCGATTTATCACGGTATCATCCCACCGACGATCAACTATGAACATCCCGATCCGGACTGTGATCTGAACTACACCCCCAATGAGGCGGTAGTCAGGGATATCACCTATGGCATGAACAATGCGTTCGGTTTCGGAGGTCACAACACAACTGTGGTATTCAAAAAATTTATGGAATAGTGATTAAACGAATCCGGGCTTTGCTTGAGCGGAAGCAGCTCGATTCTGCACAAAAAAAGAAAGTCAAAGCCATCAGCGCCATGACCGGTTTGCCTGTTTGCAGACCGGCTCTTTACCTGAAGGCTTTGCGGCACAGGTCGCTTGTTGTGGAACGTAATCTCGCTGCTACCGAATCCTACGAACAGCTCGAATTCATGGGGGACGCTGTTCTGGATCTCATTGTCTCTGAAATTATCTACAAAAAATATCCAGAGGCAGGTGAAGGTCTGCTCACCCAATTGAGGTCCCGTTTGGTGAAAGGGGAAATGCTTGCCCAGATTGGCCGTAACATCCATTTGATGGATTATGTCGAGTTGGGAGATCGGGTGAAGGGTCAGGGTGTGGAACACTCCGAAAGTGTTCTTGCGGATGCTTTTGAAGCTCTGGTGGGAGCTGTCTATGAAGACCATGGATATGAAAAATGTCGTGATTTTGTTACACGGCTCTATCGCCGGTATGTTGATCTTGACGAGATGATCTCTGCCCGTGACAACTACAAAAGCATGCTTCTGGAAGCGGCCCAGGCAAAAAAAATGCCGGCACCGGTCTATCGCATTGTCGGGGAATCGGGTCCGGGACATGAAAAAACGTTTGACGTGGAGGTTCGTGTAAACGACAGAGTACTGGGAGCGGGCAGCGGAAAAAACAAGAAAAAAGCAGAACAGGCTGCCGCTCAGGAAGCCCTGATTATCCTCAGGAACATGTAGTTATTCTGTTGTATCTTCAAATCAACACTATTAGGTTAATCGGTTTGGTATCATTCACAATAATTCGAAGCGGAGTATGTCAGAATTGTCCATAAAAATTAAAAAGACGCCTCATTCCAGGTTGTCAGAAATCGATTTTGAAAATCTTTCTTTTGGCGAACAGTTCTCGGACCACATGCTGGAGGTCCGGTACAGTGAAGGCAGCTGGCGTGACCCGCTCATACTTCCATACGGGCAAATCCCGATGTATCCCGCAGTGTCCACATTGCACTATGGCCAGGCGGTATTCGAAGGGATGAAAGCATATCAGTACCAGGGTGACAAGGTGAATATTTTCCGGCTCGACAAGCATTACGATCGGTTCCGGCGTTCGTGTGAGCGTGTTTGCATACCCGAGGTTGCGGAGGGTGTCTTCAAGGAAGGCATGAAGGCGCTCATTGAAATTGACAGGCATTGGGTACCGAAAGAGAAATTCAAGTCGCTTTATATCAGGCCTATTGTATTTGCCTCTGATCAGACACTGGGCCTTCGCGCCTCCAAAAACTACCGTTTCTACATCATTTGCAGTCCGGTCGGAAACTACTACTCGGAAGGCATCAAGCCTATCAGACTTACCACCATGCCCAAGTATGTGCGTGCAGTGCTGGGTGGCGTAGGCGATGTGAAAGTGCCGGGTAATTATGCAGCAAGCCTGCAACCCACGACCAAAGCGCAGCAGCTCGGGTATACCCAGGTACTTTGGTTGGATGCCATAGAGCACAGGTACGTTGAGGAGGTTGGCAGCATGAATATTTTCTTCGTGATCGGTGATGTCCTGGTTACGCCACCGCTTAACGGCAGCATTCTGCCGGGCATTACACGCAAAACGGTCCTTGAACTGGCAAAGAAGAAGGGAATGGCCGTTCAGGAGCGGCCTGTTACCATGGAGGAAGTGGTTGATTTTCACAGGAAGGGCACTTTGAAAGAGATTTTTGGCGCAGGCACCGCCGCGGTGATATCACCGGTTGGTGTAATCCACCATGATAACTATCAGATCACCATCGGTTCCGATGAAATGGGACCCGTTGCCCGATGGTTTTATGACAATATCACCGGTATTCAGCACGGCGAAGTCGAAGACCCGGATTCCTGGTGCACACTGCTTTGAACCACCCCCAAACCGAAACGGAGTTTTCATGAAGCAATATCTTGATCTGGTTGACCGTGTACTGAAAAATGGCGTCCGGAAAGAGAACCGTACCGGTGTTGACACCATATCGTCCTTCGGTGAATTCTATAAAGTTGACCTTGCGGAAGGCTATCCGCTGCTTACTACAAAAAAGGTGCCGTTTCGCTCGGTTATCCTGGAACTGTTGTGGTACCTGAGAGGCGAAGATCACATCCGCTGGCTGCGTGATGAAAACAATTGTCATATTTGGGATGCCTGGGCCGGCGATGATGGTCATGTGGGCCCGATATACCCGGTCTTGTGGCGGCGTTTCCCGTATTACGAAGAGGGGGAGGTCGACCTTGAAGGGGATGCAGGTTCGCTGAAAAGGAATGTGTATGAAAAAAAAGAGTACGACCAGATACGTAACGCGCTCGAGTTGTTGAAAACCGATCCGCAAAGCAGGCGTATTGTAATCAGCGCATGGCATCCTGGACTTTTGAGCCAGATGGCCCTGCCGCCATGTCATGTGATGTTCGTATTCAACGTAGCGAACGGACGACTGAACTGCCATCTGACCCAGCGCTCCGGCGATATCGCACTGGGAATACCATTCAACCTGGCCTGTTATTCTGCGCTGACTATTGCAATGGCCAGACTTGCAGGACTGGAGCCCGGTTTTT
>SKNL01000213.1 GCA_007120555.1 Balneolales bacterium | reverse complement strand
GCGCGTCTTCACGCTGCATCAGCTGCGGGTGCATCCGGCCATCAAGAAACTCAAGGAGCGGTTTGAGGCGCCAACCGCATCCACCCGGGGAAAACGTCACGTGGACCTGACCTATATCACCTCGCGGGGCAAATGGTACAACTACTCCTGGAAAGGGGACATCACCCGCTCGGGGGGCGTGTCCACCAACATCGGCATCCATTTTTTCGACATGCTGATGTGGTTTTTTGGTCCGGTGCGGCACAATGAGCTCCACCTGACGCAGCCCGACAAGATGAGCGGGTTCATGGAGCTGGAGCACGCCACGGTGAGCTGGTATCTGTCGCTCGACCGCGCCGACCTGCCCGAACAGGCGGTGGCCGACGGCAAACCGACTTACCGGTCCATCACCATCGACGGCGAGGAGGTTGAGTTCAGCGGCGGGTTCACCGATCTGCACACGCGCGTGTACCAGGATGTGCTGTCCGGGGGCGGGTTCGGCATTGAGGATGCGCGCCCGGCGATCACGCTGGTGCATCAGCTGCGGAACATGCCGGTGACCGAGCGGCCGGAGGTGCTGCATCCGATCCTTGTGAAAAACCTGCAGCGCGGGTAACTTTCTCTCTTTCATTCTCGTCCCATTCTCCAATTACACGACGTAACGAATCCATGTCTGACCGCATCACATCCCTTCCCGGCGTCATCATCCACGAATCGGCCTGGGTGGATGCGCCCGTCGACATAGGCGAAGGCACGCGCATCTGGCACTTTTGCCATGTGCAATCCGGGGCGCGTATCGGCCGCAACTGCTCGTTCGGGCAGAACGTGAACGTGGGCAACGATGTGGTGATCGGCAGCAATGTGAAGATCCAGAACAACGTCTCGGTGTACACCGGGTGCGAGATCGAGGACGATGTGTTCCTGGGTCCGAGCTGCGTGCTGACCAACGTGAGCAATCCGCGCTCACAGGTGAACCGGCGGGCGATCTACGAGCGGACGCTCATACGCCGGGGCGCCACGGTGGGCGCCAATGCTACCATAGTGTGCGGCATTGCACTGGGGCGGTACAGTTTTGTGGCGGCCGGGAGCGTGGTGACGCGCCCGGTGCCCGATTATGCGCTGATGGTGGGCAACCCGGCGCGGCGTGTCGGCTGGATGAGCCGGCACGGGCACAAATTGGGCGGGCCGGACGGTGAAGGCGTGATGGTATGTCCGGAGTCGGGGCTGCGCTACCGGGAGTCCGACGGCGTGCTGCGGTGCCTGGACCTGGACGAGGACGCGCCGCTGCCCGATGCGCTGGCCACCGGGAAGAAGGAGTACCGGCAGTACAAGTAAGGCGCGCACCCACCCGACACAAAAACCTTCATAACTGACCGAAATCTGCGCTTTTTATGATTCCCCTACTTGATTTGAAGCCGGAGATAGCGCTTTTACGCAAGGAACTGGATGCGGCGTATGCACGTGTGATGGAGCATGGAAGGTTTGTTATGGGTCCCGAAGTGAAGGAGCTGGAGCAACAGGTGGCCGGGCTGCTGGGAGCGCGGTATGCCGTTAGCGTGAACTCCGGGACCGATGCGCTGCTGCTGGCACTGCGTGCGGCCGGGGTGGGCGCCGGCGACGAGGTGATCACTTCCACGTTCACGTTTTTTGCAACGGCAGAGTCGATTGAGATGGCCGGGGCGCGACCGGTGTTCGTGGATGTCGATCCGGTGGATTTCAACCTGGATCCGGCGGCGGTGGAACGGGCGATTACGCCACGCACCAAGGCGATTGTGCCGGTGCACCTGTTCGGCAAGGCGGCCCCGATGGCGCGGATCATGGAGTTCGCCGACCGGCACGGGCTGCTGGTGGTGGAGGATTGCGCGCAGTCGTTCGGGGCGTCGTATGAGGGGACGTGCGCGTGCTGCCGGGCCGGCGGGACGGGGAATGATGCGCATAGGGATATGGGTGTGGATACGTTTGCGGATACGGATGCGCATGCGGAAAAGGATACGTTTGTGGATACGGATGCGGAGACAGTTGTGGATAAGAATGCGGATGCAGGTGCGGATTCGGGATACGCGGCAGGATGCGATGCGCAGTGGCGCGGGAAGCTGATCGGCCGCCAGACCGGGATCATCGGGCAGGCCGGGGCGTTTTCGTTTTTTCCGTCGAAGAACCTGGGCGGGTTCGGTGACGGCGGCATGATCACCACCGACGATGCCGCCATTGCCGAAAAGGCGGCCATGCTGCGGGTGCACGGGGCGAAGAAGAAATATCACAACGAGGTACTCGGGTACAATTCGCGCCTGGATACGCTGCAGGCGGCGCTCTTGCAGGTCAAGCTGCGGCATATCGGCGATTTCAACGCCCGCAGGAGGGAGGTGGCGCGGCGGTATATCGAGGCGCTGGAGGGACTGGACGGCGTGGCGGTGCCGGTGCTGCCCGATGACGGGCACGTGTACCACCAGTTCACCATGCGGCTGCCCGGGCATGACCGCGACAAAGTGGCGGAGGAACTGCGCGAGCAGGGGGTGCAGACCATGGTCTACTATCCCGTGCCGGTCCACAAGCTGCCGATCTACCGCTGCCTGGAGCTGACGTTGCCGGTGGCCGAAGAAGTGGCCGGACAGGTGCTCAGTTTGCCGGTGGGACCGTTTTTGTCGGCCGGGGACCAGCAGCAGGTGATCGATGTGCTGCGCCGGGTGCTGGGCGCGTGAGCAAAATGCCGGTCTATGTTGTAATGGTGCATGTGACAAATCATCTTTCATTTCCAGTGACTTGACGGATATACTTGAATCCGGCATCCCTCGCCTGGTCGAAATTGCACTTTCATGAATCCAATGAATAAAATTCGAACGTCCCTGAAAATTGCTGCGGGTCTGGCAGGGCAGGCCCCGGTTTTATTTCGGCGTTTTCGTTTTCCGCGATCGGCAGATAAGCTTCTCGATGATTTTTTGGATGACATGGTGCCAAACAGCGCTTATGATGACCTGGTACGCTACATGGCCATCTCATGGGCAACGTACCGCAACAAGTCGTCTTCCGGCGCCAGGCTGCCCGGCCTGCCTAGTTGGAGCGGGTCGGAATGTGATGCATTGGAAGGCTTTTCACGCACCATGCCGCTCTTCGGGGCCTGGTGCTCATCCGGACGCACTCCGGATATTGAACTGACCGGTGGCAGGCGTCTTTCACTTACCCGCGAATTCAAAAAAGGCCTGTTGGCAGGAACGGATCCCCAAAACCCGGATTACTGGGGGGATATGCCTGGCAGAAGCAATCAGCGCATTATCGAAGCTGCCGATGTCGCCCTTGCACTCTGGCTGTTCCGCGACCGCGTCTGGCACGATTTGACCGAACAGGAACGTGAAACCATTGTGAACTGGCTCTCACTTGTCCATGGAAGACCGGGCCTTGACAACAACTGGCATCTCTTCTTTGTCCTTATCGACCGCGTCATAACGGCACTTGGATTTCCCGGGCGGATCGGCGGAGTACGCGGACATTACAATCGGGTCATGGAGTTTTACATTGGTGACGGATGGTTCCGTGACGGGCCGGATGGACCTGTCGATTATTACAGCGCATGGGGATTCCATTATCTCTTAACCTGGATCCAGCGCATCGATCCGAAATGGGATCCGGCAACTATCCATAGCATTCAGTCAGATTTCCTTGAGTCGTACAAATATCTGATTGGCCCGAGAGGATTTCCGATTCTCGGCCGAAGTGTGCAATATCGCATGGCAGCACCCGCTCCACTGGTCGCAGGAGCCGGTACGCATCCCGGAACAGTAACTTATGGTGAAGCAAGACGGGCCCTGGATGTCACATGGCATCACTTCCTGGAAAGGGGAGCATTGAGGGGGGGAGTAATCACACAGGGGTATTATGGTACAAATCCGGAGATTCTCGATCCGTACTCCGGTCCGGCGAGCAGCCTCTGGTCATTGCGATCGCTTGTAATGGCTTTCCACTATCCGCCGGATCATGCTTTCTGGCAAAGCCGGACAGAACCACTGCCGGTCGAACGCAGGGATTTTGACCTGATCTTAAAGGGGCCAAAATGGCGGGTAGCCGGCAAACAGTCAACGGGTACCATCATCATCGAAATACTTGACAATGCGCCCGGTGCCTTCCCCGTGCTCAAGCCATTTGGCCGCATGAAGATATTGCGCAATTTCACT
>SKNL01000226.1 GCA_007120555.1 Balneolales bacterium | reverse complement strand
ATAATGTCGTCCTCATCCACTTTGTACTCAAAAAGCGGATTATGATATTCCGGAAGCAGCTCTGATTGCACGACACCGGCAAAAACAATATTATCAAGCTCCGGAATGGTATAATCATTTTGAAACATGTTTGCTACTTCAACGTGAAGATCCATTTCCGATCCGGATGCCAGATCTGGTGGAATGAGCTTTCCCCCATGATTGACGAAGTACTGATACACGTGTGATTCCACTGTCGGAAGCGCTGTATTATCCGCCATTGTATCCATATTCTGCTCATTGAATACATGAAGCAAATAGATAAAAAAAGATAACACAAGGATCGCCGCTAATCCCACGGATATCCTGAAAAACGTCCTGGGATAGTTTCTGGATTGAGATCCCTTGTGCGCAGATCCTGAATCTGTATTCTCTTCACTTCGCATCGAAGCAATGGTTTGCAATATCCTGTTTCTCAGATGATCCGGAGCAGGATGAAACTCGGCTTTCTGCTTCACGAGTTGCTTCAACCATAATTCTTCTTCATAATATTGTCTGACAGCCGGATTTTTCTCCAAGAATGCAAAGAAAGCTTCCACCTCCGATTCTGATGCCTCCCCGTCAATAACCGGTGTCACCATCTCGTATGCTTCTTCTGTACTAAGCGAATTTGCCATTGCGTATTGACAGCATGTACGGTTGTTCAATTTCAGATTCATACATATTAATCAATCATAACTTTGCGCTACCTCGCAAAGTTCCAATTTTGGATCTGAATTTATCAGTTAATTTGAAAATTTGTACCTTGTTGCCCAATTACGTGATTTTCTCCTTAATCACTACCTCGCAACCTCTTCGTAATTTACATCACCCCCATGTTTGTCAAAGGCAAAAAAACAGGTCTCTTGTTTCTCTTCTCAGTGATTTTACTGATTGGATCTCCATCCCTGTCCCAGGTTGTAAACGTAGAGACCCACAGAGTGCAAGCTGATACATTGCAAAGATTTACCGGAGGATTTGGTGTCGGACTTGAGATTTCAAAAAATACATCTCAGATCATCAAGTTGAAAAATTCGGCTGACCTGACTTACAGCACCCGCCAACATGAGTTCCTGATCTTGGGACGAAATAACTTCTTGCGCGTAGAAGGCAGCAATGTACTCAATGATGGTTTTATCCACTTGAGAAGTGTGCTCTGCCGGAATCGCAGTATCGCACCGGAATTCTTTCTGCAGGCCCAATATAATCTGGATTGGGGTTTGAAAAGAAGGGGACTGGCTGGCAGTGCCGTTCGTATACGATTTGCTCAAACAGAATACATCAGGGCTTTCGTAAGTACAGGCCTCATGATTGAGAATGAGATTTGGGAGGATGATGAGAAATCCCTGAGAGAAGAAAGAACCCTGCTCAAGTCTACCACTAGTGTAAATGTCAGGGGCAGGATTGCACAAAACGTGGATTTTGCGGCCATCAGCTACTACCAGGCCCGCCCGGACCGATTCTTCAAGCCGCGTTTTACCTCAGATTGGCAATTGCGATTCCGGATGTCAGAAAATCTGCGATTTGTGTTTCAATTCGTCAGTACATATGACTCGGATCCGCCGTTCAGCTCATCTGATTTCATTTACGAAATAAATAATATGATCGAAGTCAGATTTTAAACGTTATGGGCTGAACCGATGTTTAATGGTAATCTTTCGGAAAATGCCCGAGCGACGTCAATGACTTTTTTTAATCCGTAAGTTATATCATCCGTGAAGCGTCTTACCAATACAACGCGCCCTCGATATGCGAGGCGACCATTTTTTTACAATTTACCTGACCTTCAAAAATTATCACATGCTTTTTCGATTTTTCATTCCCCTTTTAGTTGCCTTATTCGCTCTTTCCTGCTCACCAGACAGTGACGCCGCGGAAAACCAGCCAACAGAACAGGACCACGATTTTTGGGTAAGCCTCGAAGAGGCTCAGCGCCAGGCACTGGATAAAGGCAGATATATCCTGCTGGACGTGTATACGGAATGGTGTGGTTTCTGCCGCCGCATGAATCGTGAAACCTATGCCGATAAACGGGTACGGGAAGCACTCGACCAGTATTTTTATCCTGTTCGCATTGATGCCGAATCATCGCATATGGTCGCGTTTCAGGGCCAATCGTACAGTATGCAGGATCTGGCTCTTGCTTTTGGAGTACAATCTTTTCCAACCACCATCTTCCTCAATCCACAAGGCGAACCTGTTGCGATTCAGCCTGGATTCATAGAGGCGGAAAGATTTCATAAAATGCTCACTTTCGTAGGAAGCGAAAGGTATCGCACACAGACATTCCAGCAGTACAACCAATCCAACTGATAACTTTTCGTGCAACGAACCACAATAATGACCTCGATAATCCCATCCCGCTCCCAGTTTCTGACCGTTGGTATACTGCTGGCCGTTTTTTCACTATCCGCGACGCAATCCCCGGCACAACTTCGGGGAAGCACGGAAAAAGTGGACGTCGAAACTTTCCTTTCTGTTGAAGCAGTACCGGCCGGAGAGTCTTTCAAAGCCGCTGTTGTTCTTGATATTGCGGAAACCTGGCATGTCAACGCCCACATACCTACTCTTGATTACCTGATAGGTACGCAAGTTACCATGGATCCAAAGGACGGGTTCATCATTGCAGACATCCGGTATCCCGAGCCGGACGAGTATGAGTTTGCATTTGCCGGCGGTGAGGCACTGCTTGTTTACAGCGGCAAAGTACCTGTATACCTGGACATCCGCGCGTCATCAAACCTTCAGCCAGGCACCTATGAGATGACCGGCTCTGCAAGGGTCCAGGCCTGTGACGACATGAACTGCCTTGCGCCATCCAATCTGCCCGTCAGTATTCTGATTGACGTGGTGGAAAAGGATTCAGAGATACGGGCCGTTAACCAGGATGTGTTTGCTGATTATGATAAAGGGATGGCCGCCGCAGATATGTCCATCCAACCCGGCTCTGCCAATGAAATCGAGGCGATGTTCCGCGAGCGGGGCCTGCTGCTGGCTTTCCTGGCACTGTTCTTCATCGGGCTTGCCCTGAACCTGACGCCATGCGTCTACCCGATGCTGTCAGTAACGGTTTCCATTTTTGGCGGACAGAATGACCCCAATATGCTCAGGGTTTTTTCCAAAGCGCTTATGTATGTTTTGGGAATCGCAACCATGTACAGCATCCTGGGGGTGCTTGCCTCATTCAGCGGGGAACTGTTTGGTTCATGGCTGCAACACCCATGGGTCCTCGGCGGAATTGGTCTTCTGCTTTTTGCACTGGCACTCAGTATGTTCGGCCTCTATGAAATACAGATTCCCTACTGGATGGCATCCCGCCTCGGCACGGGATCATCGACAGGATTTGTCGGTGTCTACTTCTCCGGCCTGGTTGTCGGTATATTCGCCGCTCCGTGTATCGGCCCCCCCATCATAGCCCTTCTTGCATTTATCGGCGCCCAAGGTGATCCGGTATTCGGATTCTGGTCCTTTTTTGTGCTTTCGATGGGACTCGGACTGCCGTACCTGATCCTTGGTACGTTCTCCGGGCTTTTGCCCAAACTTCCCAAATCAGGTGTCTGGATGGTCTGGGTGAAAAAAGTGTTTGGAGTTGTACTGGTTGCACTGGCACTTTTCTACCTCTCAATGCCCTTTATTTCCGTCAGTGATGCCTACTGGGTCATTCCCATCAGTTTCATCATCGGAGGGGTTTACCTCGGGTTTCTGGAATCATCAGGACGTGGCACACCGGTTTTCTCAAAAGTCAAAATGGCATTTGGAACCATCGCCATCATCCTGGGTGTCATTTTCATCATGAACCTGCAGAAAGAGGGAATGGAATGGGAACCCTACGGGGAAGCAAAACTTGCGCAGGCACAGAACGAAGGCCGGCCTGTGGTGCTGGACTTCTATGCCGATTGGTGCATTCCCTGCCTGGAACTCGAACGGATCACCTTCACCGACTCCCGTGTCATCGAGGCAACCGATCACATGGTCCGACTGAAAGTGGACCTGACGCACTTCGACTCACCAGAATCCGAGGAAATACGCCGCCAGTACAATGTGGCCGGTGTACCCACGATCGTTTTCCTTGACGATGAGGGAAATGAAGTGACCGAAGCACGCGTAGTGGGCTTCGTCGGTCCCGACGAATTCCTCCGCAGGATGGACCGCGTCAGATAATT
>SKNL01000181.1 GCA_007120555.1 Balneolales bacterium | reverse complement strand
GTGTTCCTGCTGATGCAGGCGCGTTAACCTCAGTATTGAATGGCACGAAGGTTTCTGGTGTTGAGTTGGTATAAAACAGGAATGATGCCTGCTGATACAGTGATAAATCATTCCGATTTTTGACATCTTGAAACCATTCACCAAATCCATTTACCATGAGCACGCTCAAAGGAAAACGCATACTGATGTTCGTCGAACATATCTACGAGGATCTGGAACTGTTGTACCCGAAAATTCGTCTGACCGAGGAGGGTGCCGAGGTCGTGGTGGCCGGTCCGGAGGAAGGGGTTGTGTACAACGGCAAACACGGCTATCCCTGCCGATCCGACGCCGCCATCAACGACATGGAATCCAGTGAATTCGACGCACTGGTCATCCCGGGTGGATTCGCGCCCGACAAGCTGCGGCGTGATCCGCACGTGCTCAAGCTGACCAGGGAATTCCATGAGGATGGCAAGCCGCTGGCCCACATCTGTCATGCCGGATGGATCCCGATTTCCGCCGATATCATGAAGGGATTCCGCTGTACTTCCACGCCCGGCATAAAGGACGATCTGAAGAACGCGGGAGCGGATTGGGTGGACGAGGAAGTGGTCGTCGACCGGCACCAGATCACCAGCCGGAACCCCAATGACCTGCCTGCTTTCTGCCGTGAGATCATCCGGGCATTGCAGTAACGGAACATCTTACGTCCATATGCCCAGAATCAGGTACCAGGCTGCAAGCGTGATTGCGGCCACGGGCACCCCAACCCCGGCCATGAGGGTTGCCAGGCGGCCGTTAAGCCCGTACGATGAGGCTATGATGGCGCCGGTGATCATGGGCGGCATGGCGGCCTGAATCACACTGACCTGTATTATGAGTCCCTCGCGTCCGAAAACCAGTACGTAAAGAACAAATATGAGCGCAGGTGCCGCAATCATTTTGTAAAACAACCCCAATGCCAGCGGGCGGATATGTTCGGTGATCCCTGCGAATTTCAGCTGCATTCCGATCGAGATCAGCGCAATCGGAGTCAGCGTGGCTGAAAACTTTTCCAGCACATCACGGATTACGCCGCCGGGCTCCACACTGGCAAGATTCAGGATCAGCGCGCCTATGAATACGATAAATGGTGGAAATTCCAGTACGCTTCGGGCTATGTCGCGTTTCCTCTGTTCCCCGGAGCTGAATATCCCGGCCACGATGATCCCCAAAGTGGATGTCACCATGAAGTTTCCGGGTTGATCCACCATGACAGCCACTTCCACCCCATCTGCTCCATACAGCGCTTCGACCACAGGATAGCCGAGGAAGGCCGTGTTGCCCAGTCCCGCCGTCAGGATCAGACTTCCCGTCGTCTTACGGCTCCAGCCGCTCCGCCGCGCGATAAACAGCATCACCGGCACGGCCGTAAGGAATACGATCCATGCCGTTGCAACGGGGAAAATCACATCCAGCTCCAGCGTAATGCCAGGCACGTTGATGAGGACCAGAGCGGGCAGAGCCACAAAGATCACGTATCTGTTAAGCGTAACATGAGCATCATCTGGAACAGTTTTCACACGTTGCAGAAGCACGCCTATCAGCAAACTTGCTGCGAGAAGTAGCAGTGGCGCCTGTATCACGAAAAGAGAGGGTTACGGGATGTGGTGGGTTACGGGATGGGCTGAGGGTCGCTCAGATCAAAAGTAGCTTCGAACCGCAGTACATCCTGCAGATAGAGCCTGTAATAGAACTTTTCATCTTCCGGATCGATTTCCATGGACCACACATTGATATTGCGTTGCGGCCGCTCGGTAATCGTGAAATCATCCGCCGGGAAATAGTGCTTGAGGCCGGTGCCCCGCGCGTCAGAGTAACCGCCGTAAAGGTTCTGGTCATATTCGGTGCCGTCGGGATAGCGATGGTCGTGGCTCAGGTGAAGCTGGTCGTCGCGCATCTGCAAGATCCACGTGCGGGACTGGTCCTCATCCACATAAAACGGGATGCGGATCTCGTCTTCCGTGCACTCCTCCAGGACCATAAGCATGCGCGGATCCTCAAGCGGATGCTCTTCATCCGCGGCTCCCAAACTGAATTCGGTCGTACGCCCTTCGTAACTGTACCCGCAATATTCGCTGAGATTCTCCAGAAACTCCCGTCCGGTGTCTGGCACAGCCTCGCACGAGTAGAGTAAAAACAGTGCTGCAAAGAGGATCGATAATTTTTTCATGGTCACCAGGTGATTTTGTGTGGTTGCCAAAGTTCGGTTTTCACCTCCATAATCAGAAAAAAAGCGAACAGTTGCACGCACAAATTGGTGGTTGATGCTCCGGTTACCCCGTCCCGGACAGCGCCGCAACCGCCACGGCATCAATCTCGATCGACTGTCCGCCCGGCAGCTCCCGCACACCGACAATGGACCGGGCCGGATAGCGATCCTCGCTGAAATACTCCCGGTATACGTCATTGACCCGGGCCGCATCCCCCATATGCACCAGGTAAAGCGTCACCTTCACAACGTCATCCAACCGGAACCCGCTACCTTCCACAACCAGTTTGAGGTTTTCCATGGCGCGCCTGGCCTGGCCCGTCATATTCCCCAGGAAGCGCTCGCCCGTCTCCGGATCATACGTGCCCTGCCCGGAGACATGAAGCTGCCGGAAGCCGCCCGCCGTTATCTCGACTGCAGGATGATAAGGACCTGATGCCTTGCTGTATTTCGGATTGTGATATATTATGTTCATCTTTTTTTCTCTGTCGTTTACTTTTTTTAACCATACATGCATATTCAGCTGGTCACACTCTTTCGGAATCGCCGAATAGATGCCCTCCATCACGGATCCAGCATGGAACGAACCGTCAACGCCATCTGTGACAGTTCCACTTCGCGCAGATCGGACCGGTGATGCTGCAGCACCGACACGTCTTTCAGCCCCGACCCCGTCAGCATCATTACCACACTGGCATCCCGTTCCAGTCTGCCGGACGCCCGCAGCTTCCGGATCGCGCCAAGGCTGGTCGCCGAGGCCGGCTCCACGAAAAATCCGGATGCTGCCAGCCGCTTCTGCGATTCCAGGATCTCCTCCTCCGTCACATCCTCGGCCAGCCATCCGTGCCTGGCGGCCTTGTCGATGATCTCATTACCGCCCATCGGGTTGCCGGTTGTGATGGCCTCCGCGATCGTATGGAATCCGGAAAACGGGATCACCTCCTTTTTGCCCTGCTTGATGGCGCTGACGACCGGACTGTTGTTCCGCGCCTGCACCACAATCATTTTCGGAAGCTTATGTATGATCCCTGCTTCCATCAGCTCCCGATAACCCTTGAAGACGCCCCGCGTGTGCCCGCAGGCCGATGTCGGAATGGCAATGTAATCCGGCACCTCCCCTTCCATCTGCTCAAAGAGCTCAAATGCCGCCATTTTATAGCCCTCAACGCGGATCGGACCGTTACCCGAAACCATGCGCAGCGACAGCTCCCCGGCCATGTCCAGAAGCTGCTTTTTTATCAGCGAATAATCGGGCCCGCGCACCTTCAACACCCTGGCGCCATGGATGCCCATGGCCATGATCTTCTCCCTGGGCGTGAATTCAGGCACGAATACGATAGCTTGGATGCCCGCTTTGGCCGCATACGCCGCAATGGAGTTGCCCATGTTTCCGGTGGATATGGTGGCCGTGACCTGCTCGCCCATCTCCCTGGCCATTGCGATGCACGTCAGCGATCCGCGGTCTTTGAAACTCCATGTGGGATTCTGGGTCTCGTTTTTCAGCAACAGCCGGTCGATGCCCGTATACTCCGCCAGCTTGCGTTCGGCGGGGAGGAGCGCCGTCTGCCCCTCGCCCAGGGAAGCGGAAACGTCGAGCTGCGAAAAAGGAAGAAAATCGCTGAAACGCTCCCACAGATAGCGCCCCGACCTGATCATGGCCTTGCCGATATCCGCCGTCCTCACTTCCAGCGATTCCCCGTCCTCCGTGAACTCCTCTATGCGGTTAAAAGGGTACCGCCGTCCCGTAAGCGTGGAAACCAGTTCTTTCATCTGTTTAAATCAATTTAGATTCATATGGACAGAATGAACTCACATGACAGGATTCAATCATGCCCCTGTGTGTCGAAAGATACTTCCGGCATGAATATTTCATGTGTTTAAAATCTTTGGATTCATATCGTCACATAGAATGCCCATGACGTTTATAATCATGCTTTTGTGTGAAAGGGAGCCGTCATGGCCATTTCATGTGTTTAAAAT
>SKNL01000249.1 GCA_007120555.1 Balneolales bacterium | reverse complement strand
CGGGTTTCGGATCCAGAAGCTTGATGACCTGGTCGGCCTCACGAAGCTGCTTTTCACTGATATTGAGCTTCCTGAGAATTTTGTCATAATGCTTTTTCTTGTAGTACGGCCATGATGTTTCAAGTATTTCCATGGCAAGCTGCCTGGCAGGTTTTCTGGAATCCGTGACCTCAAGTTGCACCAGCAGACACTCCCTGAGATTCCTGGCAGCGATTCCCGGCGGATCCAGCCGCTGGATCTGGTGAAGCACAACCTCAGCTTCCTGATTGGTTACCAGAACACCTTCGCTGAATGCAACTGAATCAATGATAGCGTCAAGCTCTCTCCTCAGGTAACCATCAGGGTCAATGGAGCCGATAATTTCAGCAGCGATTTTCTGTTGTTTATCGTCCAGGTCCAGCAGCTCGACCTGCTGTTCCATCCTCTCCATGAATCCGGTTTTATAAGGCTTGGGCATATCCTTCCATTCGTCCTGGTCGCTCCGGTAGCCAGGCATAAACTCATTGTCATCATCCTGGAAATAAGAATCCCAGTCAATTTCATGGCTGTCATCGACAGATTCCTGATCTTCCGGTCCGTCGCTGTCGGATTGTTCGGAAGATGTTTCATCGGGATCCATTATCTGTTCGGTATCATCAGATACCAAATCATCCTCATCCACTGTTGCATCTTCATCCAGTTCCAGAACGGGATTTGCTTCAATTTCCTGCTTGACCCGCTGTTCAAGCTGCAAGGTGGGCAACTGCAGCAGCTTGATGTACTGAATCTGCTGCGGCGACAATCTCTGTTGCAGTGTCTGACTTTGCCGGACGGATTGAGACTGCCGGATCATATTTCCACACCCGTTTTCATCCTTATTTCTTCGCAGGCACTCAGAAATTCAGCATACCATTGGGCTCCGTAAGCCCTGATAAATGCCTCCCTGAGGAAATCCGAGAGGTATATGCCTTCGGCTCCCCCTCGTTCACAAGCAGGCCCGCATAATGACGGAACGTACTCCAGATTCAGATATTCCATGTTTCCGGCTTTCAGGACCCTCACCGGGAAAAGATGGCAGCTGAGTGGTTTTATCCATTCGAAACGCCCCTCCAGCCAGGCTTTTTGAATGCCGCATATGGCAACATCATTTTTGTCGTAAGTGACAAATACGCACTCCTTGCCATCCGTGCAATTGAGCTCTGGCGCCCTGTAGCCGTTGCGTATCAGGCCCTCGGCCTTCACAACCTCCCTGGCTCTTGGACGAAGCTCATCCTTGAGAACTTTCCAGGCCTTGTTCAGCACCGGAAGTTCATTTTGAGTGACAGGGGCCCCGGCGTCGCCTACCACACAGCATCCACCCTTGCATCGGAAGAGGTCACATGCAAAGCGGAATGTTGCGATGTCATCGGAAATAACAGTGTGTTGTACCTGAAACATGAATTACTCCTCGGAACCCGGATATCTGAATATTTATTGAAGCAGGGCTATATAATATGCAAAAATGTCGAGTGTCTCATAATCTGCTGAGCGTGAATTTTTTTCCGGGTACTTGAACGACGATACCATCCAGCTCAAGCTTAAGCAACAGGGTGAGCAGTGCATGGGAAGCGATCCCTGCTTTCCGTGAAATTTCGTCAATGTGCCACTCCTTATCGAAAAGCAGTCGCAAAACGGCCTTTTCTGATGGATCTGTTTCCGCGTTTTCAAGCCGCTCCCGGATACGCATCCGGTGTGCCGGCATGTTCTCCCCGCTTTCACTGCCCGTCAAATCAAGACGCATGTTCAAAGGCAACTCGGAAACAATATCATCTGCATTACAAACCAGCTTCCCCCACCCCCGCTGGATTATCCTGTTGCATCCCTCCCCGCGTTCATTCCAAACGCCGTGCGGCACGGCAAACACCTCCCTTCCCTGATCCAGGGCTGCACTGGCTGTGATCATGCTGCCACCGCTTACACCGGTTTCGGTTACAAGCACGCCAACGGACATGCCGCTTACGATCCTGTTACGCGCAGGAAAATGGTGCGGTTCGGGTTTTGTCCCCGGCGGATGTTCACTAATCAGAACGCCACCGCTTTTCATGATGTCGAATGCCAGCGATCTGTTCCCGGCAGGATATATCCGATCGAGACCGCACGCCATAACCGCAACAGTACAGCGTTTGTTTCTCAGTGCCTCCAGATGAGCCAGCGTGTCTACGCCATGAGCGAGGCCGCTAACAATTCCCGCCTGCGTTTTCTGTATAAGACTTCTTGTCAGGCTGATGGTCACGTCCCTTCCGTCACGGGTCGGCTTGCGGGTGCCAACGACAGCAACGAAGTCCCTTTGAAGCGCCTCCGTGTTGCCTCTGGTCCACAGGACGGCGGGCGGATCATAAATATGCGGCAAACGTCCGGGATAGCATTCATCATACGGCGTGAGCAGCACCATTCCCTGTTTTTTTGTCAACTTCAGCAGTCGGTCGACTTCTTCCCACGCTGAAAAGCCCCTTATGGACCTGGCTACTTTGGCACCTATGGATGCCACAGCCGACAGCGAAGCCCAGTCGGCCGAAAATACAGACATGGGATCCTCAAAATGCTCAAATAACCGGCGTATCCTGCCGCCGCCAATGGACGGTATCATGGACAGCGCCAGACTGGCCCTGACATAATCCTCTCTTGTACCCATATTATCTTCTTATCGCCTCTGCTTGAATGTCTCCACAAGCTCGCAGAGACCGTGATTGCAACAGTTACTCCCTTTTGTGAAGCATCTCCCAGATCCGCTCCTTCAGATCATCCAGCCCGTACCCGGTCACAGCCGATACGGGTACATACCTCACATCGAGATCAGGTTGTTCGTCCAGCGTGTATTCCGGAAAAAGATCAAGATGGGTAATGGCAACAAGCCTTGGTTTGTCCATCAGGTCTTTTCTGTAGGCACGCAATTCGTCACAAAGGATGCGGTACTCTTCCGAAATATCGCTCATGCCGTTGATGACAAACAGCAAAACCCTGTTCCTTTCTATGTGTCGTAAAAACTGAAGCCCGAGTCCCTTGCCTTCATGGGCCTTTTCAATGATCCCCGGTATGTCCGCCATAACAAAACTTCGATGATCAGCCATCTGAACCACCCCAAGGTTGGGTTCCAGGGTAGTAAACGGATAATCCGCAATTTTGGGCCGTGCCGCGGAGAGTGACGACAGCAGGGTGCTCTTCCCTGCATTTGGAAAGCCGACCAAACCGACTTCCGCGATGAGCTTCAACTCAATTTCCACAACGATCTCTTCACCGGGCTCGCCGGGTTGCGCGTAATGCGGAGTCTGATTCGTAGCTGTTTTGAAGTGCGTATTTCCCAGCCCGCCCTTGCCTCCCCGGGCAAGAACCAGTTTTTCCCCGTGACGGACGACCTCTCCGATGACACGGCGCGTTTCGCTTTCGTATGCTACGGTCCCAAGCGGCACCCGCAACACGATATCTTCCCCTTTTTTGCCTGTTTTCTGGGAAGAACCGCCTGGCTGCCCTTTCTTTGCTTTCAAAAACTTCTTGTAGCGCAGATCCAGGAGGGTGTTCATATGACTGTCACCTTCAAGCAGGATACTGCCCCCGTCACCACCGTCGCCCCCGTCGGGCCCTCCCCTCGGCACATACTTTTCCCTTCGAAAATGTGCCATTCCGGACCCGCCGTTACCGGCTTTCAAATACAGTTTCGCGTAGTCAGCAAATCTCATATTATCATCTCCACCCTTCGCATTGCCATAATCGACTAACAATAATAACCAAAAGCGGACTGTCAATCAGTATGATTTTACTACTTTTCCGTGCGTAATGGAGCCCTTTTGTGATCATGAACCGGTAAAACCGCTGTTCCGGTGATGCACCGGACAGCAGGCAGCTGGCACCAGGTATCATTGCGTGCTTGCCCAAGGCATGGCTGACCGTACAGGCAGAGAGGAAAAAACGGCGTCAGTCCTCAAATTTGTGCAGCAGGATTTTGAGCAACCGTGAAAGGCGGTTCTTCATTTTGTTGCGGGAAACGATGAAATCAAGGAAACCGTGCTCAAGAAGGTACTCAGATGTCTGAAATCCCTCCGGGAGATCCCGGCCTATCGTCTGGCGAATGACCCGGGGTCCCGCAAAACCGATCAGCGCTCCCGGTTCAGCCACATTGAAATCGCCCAGCATCGCAAAACTGGCGGTCACACCTCCGGTGGTCGGATTGGTCATCACCGAGATATAGGGAACGCCGGCCTCATGAAGAAGGGCCAGCT
>SKNL01000082.1 GCA_007120555.1 Balneolales bacterium | reverse complement strand
TGGTCTGGCCTGATAATCTGGCCTGATACACAACTATAACTCATTTGCACTCATGATTCAGCGTTTCCCCCGTAAGACATGGCTTATCATTCCGCTTGGATTGATGCTCGCTTTCCTTTCCACATCCTGCGACGACAACAGCTTTGGCACAGTCCGCTACGATAACATCGGACCGTATGACACAACCGGGGTGGACCGGGTAACTGCCCCCAACGGCCTGGTCATCTATTTCCACCAGCAAGGCAGCGGCGAAGTGGTCACGGAGAATCAAGCCGTCAACATCCGGTACACCGGACGCACCACCGACGGAGAAATTTTTGACAGTTCCTACCGCAATGAGGTGGATATGCCCACGGTCCTCACACTCAGGAACATGATTCCCGGGTTCATGCAGGGCCTGGCCGGTTACAACGAAGTGGTCGACGGCCAAAACGTGCGCATGCACGCCGCCCGCGAAGGAAGCAAGCGAACGCTGGTCATCCCCCCGTCACTGGCATACGGCACAAGCAGCACCCATCAGCTCCGCAACGACACGCTTGTGTTCGACATCGACTTCATCTCGATCACCGGGACGGACTGACGTATTCAAAAATCACACCGTGCGCACAAGCACTCCCGCCGGACCAGACTGTGTCATGCTGTGTCCAACAGCGCTTATGCTGCGACCAGCATCTGGCCGTATCCACCAGCGATCACACCATGCACCGCGGCACCTTGGTGTGGATGCCGCAACAAATCTCGTAGGGAATGGTGCCGATCGTATCCGCCATGATGCCGGCATGGTTCTTCTCCCCGCCCATCACCAGCACTTCCGTCCCGGGCGCATACCGGTCACCGTCCAGCCAAACCATGATATAGTCCATCGTGACACGTCCAACCTGCGGATACCATCGCCCGTCAATGCGCACTGGCAGCTTCCCGGACAGGCTGCGGCGGTAACCGTCGGCATATCCCGTTGGTAACACCGCATAATAGCCGGGTTCCGGCGCCTGCCACGTAGCGCCATAGCTCAGCGCATCGCCCTTGTGGATGTACTTGCACTGAGCCACCCACGACCTCCACTTCATGGCTGGACGCAGCTGCTCAGACGGTTCCGGAGTCGGATCGTAGCCATACAGCGCAATCCCGTGACGCACCATGTCCAGATGCGTATCCGGATAATCGAGCGATGCCGCCGAGTTGGCCGCATGCAGCGGAAACTTTCCGCCGAACATGTCACGGATCTGCCCCAGGACACCTATCTGGTGCTGCATATAAACACTGTCCCCCTCATCGGCCGAAGCGAAATGGGTCATGACCCCCTTGCAGGTGATCCTGCCCGAAGACGCAATGCGCTTGCGGACACGTTCCAGATCGTCGGGACGGATCCCCAGCCGGCCCATGCCGGAATCGATCTCCACATGGTAGGCCGTTCCCTGCTCAAGCAGGTCAAAGTGCTCATCGGAACTGACGACAGCTTCCAGTTCGTACTCGGGATAGGCTTTGACCGTCTGCGGCACCGGCACGCCAAACACCATGATCGGATGCGTGATGCCGGCCTTGCGCAGGACAACGGCCTCGGTCACATTGGCGACCGCAAACATGTCATACAGATCGCCCACCGCCCGTGCCACATCAACGGCGCCGTGCCCGTATGCGTCGGCCTTGATGACCGCAACGGACCGCGTCCCGCTCTTCAGGTTCCGGTGGAGGTAACGGGCATTGCTCTGAAGCACTTCCCGGCTGATCTCAATATGCGAATGGTAAAACGGGTAATCGGCCATAGGTTTCATTCAAACTGTGATATTTGCGGTTGGGTTGGAAACACCGGTTTTTTTTGCTGCAACAGCCAGAAACGGATCTCGTGGGCATCACTCATCCCCAAAATCATTCCCTCATTGAGCACCGGCAGGAAATCCGCCTTCAGCGCAACACCCTGACGGTAGGTCGACCTGTCGGCCACATCCACAAAAAAACCTTTTTCGACCGGACGGTAAAGATGTGTGAGGTTGTCCCCTTCATCCGGTATCGCGGAAAGATCCTTGCCCATGATCACCGACCGGAGCTCACCGTCCTCTGTCACCGGTATCACCGCATTGCGCAGATACCTCGCATCCATCCGGTTGATCTGCCGGATGATGGCAACCGGCGTCTTCTCCCCGCTTATCCGGAAGATCAGATCACTGAATTTTGGACTGTAGATCAGCTCGTCGCGACCCGTGTAGGCGGTATACCAGAGATAGCCGGCCAGCAGAGCCGCCCAGAGCGCGGTGGACAGGCCCTCGATGACAAGCAGGGCCACAGCCAGAATCATGATCAGCAGAATAAACGCAATACTGATGTAAAATGTGAGGATGGACGCCTTGTAGTAGTACTTTTTTATGTGCCAGATGACGGCGCGCAGCGTCCGTCCGCCATCCAGAGGAAAAATGGGCAGCAGATTGAACCCGCACAGCAACAGGTTCATGTAAAACACGAACTGCAGCACCAGAAAGGCCTCGTAGTTGGATGGCCGCACATACTCCGCCGCTCCCCATGCCAGTCCCGCAAACAGCAGGGAAGCCAACGGCCCGGACAGGGCAATGATCAGCTCTTCCACCGGCCGGACCGGGCGCTGTTTCAGCTCGGCCATGCCGCCGAACAGGTACAGATGGATGCGTTCCAGCGGCAGATTGAGCCACCGTGCCGCCAGCGCATGCCCGTATTCATGGAAAAAAATGGAAAACGTCAGAAAAACCGAGGAAGTCACACCCATCGCCCAGTAGATCCATCCGTACTGGGTGTACATGATCTGAGGGAAATAGCGCTCACTCAGAACCCAGGCCATGAAAATAATGACCAGCGGAAGCAGCGGGTCGATGGTGATGCGCATCCCGCTGAAAGTAACTCCGAATCGCGATAACCCTGTGTATTGCTGACTGTGCACGTAACTCTGTTGCTTGTTGACCGTACGCTGTTGCCTGTTGACCGCACGCTGTTGCCTGTTGACCGCACGCTGTTGCCTGTTGACCGCACGCTGTTGCCTGTTGACCGGCCGGGACGGCAAGCGGCATTCCACCGAACCCGGCTCGACTGCTATGACATCACCTCATATTCATGCCGGATTCTGTCATTTCGTTGAAAACCAGCGTTTCTCCTTCCGGATATCCTTCATCACCACCCCGGCGGCATTGTAGCCGGCCGCGGCGAAAACCCCGCCACCCGGATGACACGAGGCACTGGCAAGATACAGATTCCTTATCGGTGTTTTGTACTGGCTGAGTTCGGGGGTGGGACGGAACATGAACATCTGGTCGATGGTCATCTCCACATGCATCACATTGCCCCGCAGCAGCCCGTGCTTCTCCTCGATATCGACCGGGGACTGGATATGCCAGTCAATGCGCTTTCCCTTCAGGTTCGGGGCGTAATCGGCAGCCACATCGTAGATCTTCTGTGCCTCACGCTCGCGGATGTCCTCCCAGCGGACGCCCCCGGCCAGTTTGTAGGGGTGCCACTGCGCCCACAGATAGAGCAGGTGCTTGCCGGCAGGTGCAAGTGACGGATCGATTTTGGTGAAGGTCATGGCCAGGACCGACGGCTTTTCCGGTGGCCGTCCGGCGATGTAGTCACCGATGGAAGCGTTCATGTATTCACGATCGGGCACCAGAAGCTGCAGCCCGTTGTGGATGAACGGGTCGCCCGGACACGCCTCATACTGCGGCAGTTCCTCCACCGCGCATCGTATCACCATGCCGAAACCGTTGCCCACGTTGATGTCCCCGATCCGCTTGCAGAGTGCCGGGGATAGATGCTCCGGTCCCACCATATGCAGCATCGTCGTCTTCACATGCGCGTTGGAAATCACGCGGCGGGCAGGCAGCTCGCGTCCCGATGCCAGCCGCACCCCAATGGCACGGGCGGCATCACCCGTTCCGCTGATCATGATCTTCTCGACCGGTTCACTGCTGAGCACCTCACCGCCATGCGCTTCAAGCATGCGGATCATCGCCTGGGTCAGCATGCCGCTCCCCCCTTTCGGACGCTTGCCGCCGCTCTCATGCAGCATGGCCTGCCAACCGACAAAATCGGCCGAGGCGGACTGGTCAGGGGGCGGACCCGATTGGGCGGCAAACCAGAGCAGCGCCGTCTTGACCGACTCGTTTTCAAAAAACTCTTCCACAACCTGCCCGTAACTGCTTATGATGCGCCGGATCCCGTCGGCCTGCTCCCCCTTTTTGAACATGGACCCGCCCCGCCACTGTCCGCCCGACATGGCCCGGAACAACGCGAATGGCG
>SKNL01000115.1 GCA_007120555.1 Balneolales bacterium | reverse complement strand
GGAGGGTGGTGATCACCGGTATTTTCTGCCCGTTTTCCCCCAGGATCTGTTTGGCCAGGTAGGCGGATGTGGCATGCGGAATGGCGTAGTGCACGTGCAGCAGGTCCAGTTTCTGGTAGGTAATGATATCCACCAGGTGGCTGGCCAGGGCCAGGTCATAGGGAGGATACTCGAACAGCGGATAGGCCGAAAACGTGACTTCGTGGAATGTAATATTCTCGCGAAACTCGTCGAGACGCATGGGCCGGGCATAGCTGATGAAATGGACATTGTGCCCACGAGCGGCCAGCCCTTTTCCGAGCTCGGTCGCCACCACACCGCTGCCACCATACGTTGGATACAATACAATACCTATGTTCATACGATTTTTTATCTGTTACTCATGTTTTGGATCGATCCGGATCGAAACGGGCTTCTGGCGCCACCTGCTGTCAAGTTACGCATTTACGCTCACTTTTGTGGAAGCATTCCATCCATCCCGGAAGGCGGCCTCTGCCCGGCAAGGTGCGGGAATCATGCTGGCCGGCACCGATTTGGTACGGTCACCCTCTTGTAAAGGTTATTTCCGGGAAAAAACATTCCGCCGGATATATACTTTTGCCGTTTAATTCGTTTTTTGTGAAAGAAAAGTCATTATGGAAGTGTTGTGCCGGTTCGTTGTATATTTCCATGATGGGGTCATGGCAAGATAATGACCGGCGGGCGCCCCGGCGCCGTCCTCACAATTACCTTTGTGGTTACTCAAGACTATCCGATATACTTATATTTTTTATGGCAGGTCATTCCAAATGGTCGAAAATCAAACGCAAGAAAGCCGGTGTGGACGCTGCCCGGTCCAAGGTTTTCAGCCGTATCCTTCGCGAGATCACCATCGCCGCCCGCCTGGGCGGCGGTGACCCGGACGGAAACCCGCGTCTCAGCCTGGCCATCGACAATGCAAAATCCAACAACCTCCCCAAGGACAACATCGAGCGTGCCATCAAAAAGGGCACTGGCGAATTGGGGACCGGCGACAGCATTGAAGAAGTGGTCTATGAGGGATACGGTCCGGGAGGCGTTGCCTACATCGTGGAAGCGGCCACGGACAATGCCAATCGTACGGTGGGCGAAGTGCGTCACGCTTTTACCCGCTTTGGCGGCAACCTGGGCACCAGCGGATCCGTATCCTACCTGTTTGAACAGAAGGGCATCATCATCATCCCGGCCGAAGGAATCGACAAGGAAGAGCTCATGCTTGAGGCCATCGATGCCGGCGCCGAAGATATCAACGATGAGGATCCCGATCAGCTGGAAGTGGCCACCCGCCGGGAGGACCTCTTTGCGGTTCACGGCCGGCTGGAGGAACTCGGGTACAACATTTCCAATGCGGAACTTGAGTGGGTGGCCGCGACCAACGTCAAACTCGATGAATCGACCGCACTGACAAATTTCAAGCTGATGAGTTATCTTGAGGATATTGACGACGTCAGCAACGTATTCAACAATATGAAGATGGATGAAGAAACCATGGCCGTGGCCGAGCAGCTTTAGCCGCAGCCCGGTTTGTCCATCCACCCATGAAACGAACATGACAGTCACCGGCTGACACACATGAGCATGATTACATCCTGTCATGTGAGTTCATTCTGACCTTATGAATCTTAATTGATGTAAACAGATGCCCAGTGAAACCTCTTAAACCCTTTTTTGCAATGAATGGCAACAATCTGCTGATCATCGCGACGCTTTTTGCACTCGTCCTCACCGGATCGGTCACCAACAACCGGGCCAGGGAAGCGAACCGTGCGTTCCTGGACAGGGATTTTGAGAGAGCGGAAGTCCTTTACCGCGAGATCCTGGAACGCGACCCCGATTCACCGCGTATCCTGTTCAATCTTGGCAACGCGCTGGCCTACCAGGGCAAATTTGAGGAGTCGGTGGATGCGTTTCAACAGTTCCGTGAACTGATTGGCGATGACACCGGCAGGGCTGCCGCGGAATACAACCTCGGATATATTTATGGACATGACGGGAATCTCAGGGAGGCGCTCCGGTATTTTCAGGATGCAATAGAACTGGATCCGCTGGATGAAGACGCCAAGTTCAACTACGAGCTTATCCGCCGGCGCCTGCAGGACTCGCCCCCCGATCAGGGGGATGACGAGCAGCAGGAGGACCAGCAGCAGGATCCGCAGGACAGCCCCATGCCGCCGACACAGGACCAGGATCCCGATCAGGAAGAGCCCGACCCATCCCAGTCGGAGGCCGAGGACGAGACGCCCGCTTCCGATCAGGATCAGCAGCAGGGCCGGCAGCCAGAGATCACGGAACAGCAGCTTGAGCACGCCGAGGATATCATGAATGCGCTTGAACAGATTGAAAAAGATCTGATCAAGGATTTCAAAAAGCGGCAGCATGATTCCGTTGAACCCCATGAAAAAGACTGGTAGGCCGGATGAACCTCGCGTTTCTCACATTTTTTTTACCCCGGCCAGGCAACCGGCGCAAACACAAACGGGTATCCG
This sequence comes from Balneolales bacterium, assembly GCA_007120555.1. Lineage (GTDB taxonomy): Bacteria > Bacteroidota > Rhodothermia > Balneolales > Natronogracilivirgulaceae > SKNL01. The sequence continues at coordinate 1,773 of SKNL01000115.1, read as the reverse complement.
CTCCTCTTATGATACCTGTGCTGCTTCTGGTCGGTGGGCTGATGACGGTGCTTCCATCCACCCGGGCACATGGCAGCGATGTGCGCGTTTCCGCAAGCGTATCATCCACTCATATAGCTGTTGGACAACAACTTACACTCAATGTTGAAATCCTTAGCCGGGAACCGCGGACGGTATCACGTCCGGAACTTCCCGAGCTGGACGGCATGCAGTACGTATCCAGCCTCCCCCAGACCAGCAGCCGTTACTCGCTGGTCGACGGCATTGCCCAGATGAGCTACCGCTACAGTTACTCCCTTCTTGCACTCCAGGAAGGCACCTATCAGATCCCCTCGGTGTATGTGTCGGTGGATGGCCGTGATTACCACACCCGCCCGCTCACCGTCCGTATACGTCCGCCCGGACAGGAGGGGCTCCGGCCGCAGGCCCGGCGCACACAGCGTCCGGATATGTTCCTGGAGCTGGAGCTGAGCGAGGAACGGCCGGTGCGCGGACAGCAGATCGTGGCTGAGATCGTGCTTTACTTCCGCAATAACATTGAGGTCAACAACTTCCATGTGACTCAGAGCTGGCAGACCGAAGGGTTCTGGCGGGAGGATCTGAACCGCAGTCCAACCCGCCGTCCCGAATCTATTATTCTTGATGGCGCCCCGTACCGTCGCGCCGTGCTGAACCGCTATGCTCTATTCCCTACACGTACAGGCGAACTCTCCATCCCGGCATTCACGATCCGGGCCACGGTGCGGCAGAGCGGTCGTTTCCGTGATGAGTACAGCGGGTTTTTTGACGGGTTCGGCGAGCAGCGCAACGTTGACCTGGCCACGCCGCCGATGGCAATGCGTGTTCTGGCGCCGCCGACACCGCCGGGGGACGGTCAACTGATCAGTGCGCTTGGGCAATTCCGCGTTGAGCGAACGTTGAGCCAGGATGTGGTCAAACTTGGTGAATCCGTGGATGTGGTTACGGAAATCCGCGGCTCCGGAAATCTGGGACTCATAACAAGGCCCGTATTTGAATATCCGTCCAGTTTTGACACGCATCGCCCGAGGGAGGTCATTGACAGAAACCAGCGGTCTCCCCAGATGTCGGGAACCAAACAGTTCCGGGATGTGCTGATAGCCCGCAATGCCGGCACCTTCACCATCCCACAAAACACGATACTGGTCTATGACGATATCCGTCGCCAATATGAACGCCATACTCTGCCGGCCCTGACCATCGAGGTGGTCCGGGATCCCAATGCCCGCATCACCATTGCCCAGGACCACCGCATCCGGCTAACGCCTATTCGGGGTTCGGTGAACTGGTCCGCTTCAACTCAAAGGTCCCCGTGGCTCACCTGGTGGTTCTGGTTGGCACTGGTACTCCCGGCCGGTGCGTTTGCCTACGGATACAAAAATTACATCTACCAAAGCCGGCTGACCAACGACATCCCCTTTTCGCGCAGGCAACGTGCTGCCGACACGGCCAACAGTATGCTGAAGGGTACGTCGGAGATCACCGGGACAAAAGATGTCTACGGTGTCATCCAGAATGCGGTCAACAGCTATATCGCAGATCGGCTCGACCTTCCCAATGCCGGACTTTCCATTGATGAGATAGCGACTGCGCTGAAAAGCAGGAATGTGCGCCGTCCTCTGGTAAGGCGGGTCCGGACCCTGCTGGAAAAGTGTGCCACTATCCGGTACACCCCGGATCCTACAGCCAGGGACATGATGTCGGATCTTGGTGAAGCCCGGAAACTGATTATCGAACTGGAAGCGGAGATATGAG
>SKNL01000123.1 GCA_007120555.1 Balneolales bacterium | reverse complement strand
GCCTTTTTTGGCGAAGAGACTTTTTTTCTGGACCGCCTTCAGGAGGCTGCCATAGCGGCTATTCCCGAAGAGGCTCGCGATTTTAACCTGGATGTGCTTTATGGCGATGAAGTCAAGGCAGCCAAGGTCATCACCATGTGCCGTAGTTTCCCCATGATGGCGGAGCGGCGCATGGTCATTGTCCGTGATTTCATGAAAATGTTTGACCCGCGCCAGACGGAAGCCGAAGCGGTGGATGCGGCCGAAGACGGTTCCGATGAAATTTCCCTGGACGACGCTGATTCCGGCGCAGGTTCCGTGGATGAGCTCACAGCCTATCTGAAGCAGCCAAACCCATCCACCGTGCTCCTGCTCACCAACGAAAGACGTCCGGCAGCCAGCACTAAAATTGGTGCAGCGCTCAAAAGCAGCCAAACCGTGGCATCGCATACATTCCAGCCGGTCGACGAAATGCATCTGCCGGGGTGGATCATGGAGTGGGCCGCCATGGAACACCAGCTCACATTCGAGGACCAGGCCGTTCAGCTGCTGGCATTTCATGTGGGCAATCGCCTGCAGCAGCTGACCATGGAGATCGGGAAACTGGCTTCAGGAAAGGAGGAAGGCCAGCCGGTCAGCGTCACCGATGTCAGGGAACTTGTTGGCTTGTCCCGGGAATACACCATGTTCGAATTTCAGGATGCCCTGTTCGAGAGGAACACGGACAAGGCAATGATGATAGCACATCAGATGATCAAAAGGACAGACAATCCCACCGGTGAAGTCATCCGCATGGTCAGCTACCTGTATGTTGTATTCGGCAAGGTCTGGCACATTCAGCGGCTTTCCCGCAAGGGCCTGACACCTGCCCAGATCCGTGAGGCAACAGCCATCAAAAGCACTTTTTATTATGACAAACTGGCACGGGCCGGACGCCGGTATCCGCTTTCCGTGTGTCCCTGGCTGTTTGAGGTACTGCTGGATGCGGACAAGTCCATCAAGGGATTCAGCCGCCAGACACCGGAGGCCATCCTGCTCATGACGGTGAAAAAAATCACTGCCTGACCGGTTCATAACCGCCCGGTATCCCGTTGGGCGAGAGCACGATTTGCCAGACATTCAGATTGCGTGCACGGAAAACACCGGCACAACTCAACAGGTAATACCGCCACATGCGGAAAAACTGTTTGCTGTACCTTTCGCTCAGCTTCGTGCGGTTCTGTTCTATGTTCCGGTGCCAGTGCTCCAGTGTCTTCGTGTAATTGATGCCGATGTTGTGCAGATCTTCAAGCACGAACAGACGCTCCCATGCCAGGCTCAGCTGCCGAAGCGACGGGATCATCGAATTCGGGAAAATATACTTCTCGATCCACGGATCCGACTTGAATACCGAACGGTTTCCACCAATGGTATGCAACAGGAAGATACCGTCCGGTTTGAGATGTTCGCGCATGACCCGCATGAATGTCCGGTAGTTTTTGGCGCCGACATGTTCGATCATACCGATGGACCAGATACGGTCAAATTGTCCGGCGATATGCCGGTAGTCCTGCATTCGGATCTCAATCGGCAGATCACGGCAGTTGCGTTCTGCAGCCCTTGCCTGATTCACGGAAACCGTTACGCCAACCCCCGAAACGCCGTAGTTTTCCGCAGCATACTTCAGGGCACCGCCCCATCCACAGCCAACATCCAGAACCCTCATGCCTTTCTGAAGGCCCAGCTTCCGGAAAATGAGATCCAGTTTCTGTTCCTGTGCTTTGTCCAGGGAGTGCGTGTCTTTCCAGTAAGCACAGCTGTAAATCATGCACTTGTCAAGCATCGCCTGGTACAGGTCGTCTCCGATGTCATAATGGTGCTTCCCGATCAGGAAGGCACGCGAGGGCTTTTGCAGGTTCAGCATAATGGCCCTGAGCACCATAACGGCCTCCTGAAGAGGCTTTATCCGTCGATTAAGCTCAGCACGCATAATGCGATAAAAAAACCCATCCAGCTCCTTACAATCCCACCATCCATCCATGTATGATTCGCCCAAACCGAGTGATCCTTCCGCAAAAATGCGCTGGTAAAGCATTTCGTTGTGGACTTGCATATCAAAAGAGCGGCTTCCGTTGATCCTGACGTCTGCAACATCCAAAAGTTCCTGAACTCTATTCTTGAACGCTTCCATATTTCCGCCTGTCAGTTTATTAAGCAGAAAAAAATGTGAAACATCTTTCGATAATAATCATTCTACAGATTATATAGCTAAATTGCCGGTACTTATCAAATCACGCGCAGTAATTTATTTCCGTTCCAAACGTTGATTCATCCGTTCCGTCATTCCGTCATCCCGTCAAAAAAACTTTTACCGGGGGATATTAAATTCAAAAAAAAATCTTTAATTTTGACTTCTGTAGAAAATCAGTGAAAATGCGGCGCCGGGTTAACGCTGCTGTAAGTCCGGAACGCTGTTTCGAGCTGATTTGTATGTAATAGTGGATTGTACTTCAAGGCAAAACGTAATCAAATAGACGACAATACGACATTGATTTATGCTGGCTCAAAGATAGTTTCTTCAATCCGGATATTTGCGATCCGATCCTATTCCAAGGATGATTGCTGCGTACCAACGCGACTTTTTCACACAAGCGCAGGCGAAACAAGCGGGGTGGCTGTGTGCAAAGGGTTGCTTTTTTTTTACTTGCTGTTTCCGTGCAGCGATCATTGAATAATCCCACCCACTAGAGCTGAGAGAAATGGAAGCATTAGGAAGACAAATACTCGTAGAATTCTACGAATGCAACGAAGAGGTGCTCAATGACGTGGCACAGATTGAAGCAATTTTACTCGAAGGAACCCGGGCATCCGGTGCTTCCATTATTTCTCATAAATTCCACAAGTTCAGTCCCCACGGTGTAAGCGGAATGGTGGTGATCGCCGAATCCCACGTTGCCATTCATACCTGGCCGGAGTACGCTTACGCCGCTGTCGACATATTCACTTGCGGTGAAACCATTGACCCCTGGATTATTCAGGAGCACCTCAAGGAACATTTCGAATCCAGGAACACCTCTGCTATGGAGCTCAAGCGGGGGATGTTCAAGGTGGCAGAGGGACAAAAACTGCTTTTCAAGCCGGAAAACGCTGCAAAGTTCAGCAACTGACAGACAGTCCCATCCATGACTCTACCGCAGATAACACGCGTTCAACGGGATGAAGGATACGTCAGCGGGGACATAAGGCATCATATGTGACGATATCAGCGCACCCCGGCCATCTGGAAAGCGGCTTTGCCAAATGGACGTGTTCCGCCAAAGCATTACCATCCCCATATTTTCAGATCAGTATCATCAAATAATATTATCATTTATCTACGTAACGGAGCTGTCATACATGAATATGGTTTCCACACCCAATATTTTCTGTCTGGTCAAAGGGGCCGGGGAGGGGCGAACATTGCTGAACGCCTTTGACCAGGCGCTTCTGAACGCAGGCGTCGGCGATACCAACCTGATCCGCATGAGCAGTATCGTACCGCCTGGTGCCAAACAACGCAAATCGATTACGCTTCCCAAGGGCGGACTCATTCCTGTTGCCTATGCCCACATCGACTCCGGCAAGCCGGGGGAAGTGATTTCGGCAGCTATTGCCGTTGCCTTGCCGGAGGATCCGGATATGGCCGGTGTGATCATGGAATACGAGGCGAAAGCGCCCTTGGCAGAGGTTGAGGAAATAGTGCGCCAGATGGCTCAGGATGCATTTGAGTATCGCAACCGGAAACTGGGTGCCATTTTCTCCGCAGGTGTGGAACACACCGTGGAATCGCGTGCTGCCGTCTTTGCCGGCGCTGTTCTTTGGTATGAATAACTCTAATCAGGATATCCATGCAGTTTAACGAATATTACAACGGCCGGACGGGACTCACTGTCGGTGTCAACAAAGTTCTGTTTTCTGAAGAAACCCCCTACCAGAAAGTTGAAATCCTCGAAACGGATACATGGGGCAACATGATGACCATTGACGGAATGGTCATGCTTTCGGAGAAAGACGAATTCGTCTATCATGAAATGCTTGCCCATGTACCCATGTTCGCCCATCCGAAGCCCCGCCGGGTGCTGATCATTGGCGGCGGCGACGGTGGTACGGCGCGGGAAGTGCTGCGACACCCCACCGTGGAGCATGTCGATATGGTCGAAATAGACGAGGCGGTAGTCCGTGCCGCAAAGCAGTACCTGCCGGATGTCGGCGATTTTGACAACCCGAAACTGCATGTCCGTTTTGAGGATGGCATCACATTCGTGGAAAAGGTGTCGGACCCCT
>SKNL01000085.1 GCA_007120555.1 Balneolales bacterium | reverse complement strand
TCCAGCCTGTTGTAAAATCCGGAAAACGTCAGGGAGGAAATATTGTAGCGCTGTCTTTCGTCCGGCAACCTGAAATCGGAACTTTCTATGATCTCCCGGTTGCGGGTAAACTCGTAGGATATGGTAGCGGCAGCTTCCCGGCTGATCTGATAGATAAAACTGTTGTTGATACCGCCACGCAGAATGACATAACCCGGTTCATCGAGGCGCTGTCCGAACGGTGAAATATTGATGCGGCTCTTTGGATTGAATACATAAGGAATGTGGTAATCCAGATTGGCCCTCTGCTCACGAAACGATCCTCTGGCAGAAACGGAAAAGGTATGCGCATTGCCCAGCGGGTTGCGGTGCATCCAGGAGACATTCAGGCGGACGATTTCCTCCCGACCAACCCCGGCCTGTACCCGCACGCTGCGAAGTGCATGTTCACGCACCCGTATGTTGATGTTGACCAGGGAATCAGGTTCCTGGGGCGGCATGTTGACCGTTGCAAAACGGAACAGCGGGTGGCCGAAGATCTGCTGCTGGGCCGTCCGCATCTTGCGCGAACTGAATGAGTCGCCGAACTTCAGATCGGAGTGCCTGAGCACAATGGACTCCGGAACCGTCTGATGCCCATCCACCCGAATCTCTCCGAAATAGGTTCTGGGACCCGGCACCAGGGTAATCAGTACATCGGCAACGTGTCCGGCCGTGTCGACATGCGCCGTGACATAGGTATCCGCAAAGGCGAACCCCAGGTTGCGCAGAGTGGATAAAAACAGCCCTTCCACATCGCTGTGCTGTATAAGCTGATAACGTTTGCCTTCCTGCAGAAGCTGCCGGCGTTGCGCCCGGCTGAACTCACGCTGCTCCTCAAGCCAGGAGACGATCTCCTCGTCGGCGTCCAGCTCATAGCGCACGGAGCGGATCATGGTCGGCTCCCCTTCCACAATGTGAAAGTCAATGCGCCGTACCCAGTCCCGGCGGCCCTCCCTGACCTCCGAACGCACCGTTACGTGCGGGAACCCCCGGCGTTGATGATACCGCTTGATACGGATCTCGTCGCGACGCAGCTCGGTCGCATCAAAGTCGAACCCGGACCGGTTCCAGAATCGCAATTTTCGGAAGAAAGAAGGCGATTCCAGGGCTATGATATTCCGTAAAGCCATTCCCGAGAACGTCTCGTTTCCCTCAAAATCGATACCCCATACGCGCTCGGGCGTATCCTCATCCAGCAACATCGAGGATGCCGCAAATGAGGATGATGCTGCAAAAGTGACAAACAGCAACAGGAGTGAGACGAAAGTGCACGGCCGAATGGAATAGCCTGCGCGATGAGATAGCAGAATCAACGTTTCGAATAACCTGTGGAACATAAAATGCCTAATGACGGAAGATCAGGTAACGCTGCAAAGCCTGTTTCATTTCAATGGACGGAAAGATAGCACAGAATCGGCAGCGTTGACAAACAGTATACACAATCTTTTGCTGTTTTTTGGATGATTTTGCCTCCTCTCAGGCTTTTGGATGGAATTTCCATGCCATTTCCGAATGCTGCCGGAGGTTCCCTTGTTTGTGATAAGTGAAAGAATTTCCTGCATCCCATATCTACTCAGAAATGAACCAACACAAGCATGTCGTCGTTGTCGGTGCCGGTTTTGGCGGACTCCGGGTCGTGCAAAAACTCTGCAAGCAGCCGATTGAAATCACGCTCATCGACAAGACCAACCACCATCTCTTCCAGCCGCTTCTCTATCAGGTGGCCACGGCCGCCCTTGCGCCCGGCGACATTGCCGTCCCGGCACGCGCCATCTTCAAACGCAGCAAAAACGTGCATGTGCTAATGGGCGAAGTCGTGTTTGTCGACAAAGACCAAAAACAAATCCATCTGGAAAACGGAGAGAGGCGCTCTTTCGATTACCTCATCCTGGCACCCGGAATCAGCCATTCCTATTTTGGAAACGACGCGTGGGAGAAGTTTGCTCCCGGACTCAAAACACTTGCCGATGCTCTTGAAATCAGGGAGCGTATTCTCATGTCTTTTGAAAAAGCCGAGCGGGAGCCGGATCCCAAAAAGCGCAAGCGCTATGAGACGTTCGTGATCGTCGGCGGAGGTCCGACCGGGGTGGAGGTCGCCGGCACCATTGCGGAAATATCCGCAAGAACCATGCGGGAAGACTACGAGAATGTCAATCTGGACCTGCTTGAAATCATTCTGGTGGAAGGACTACCACACATACTCACCGCCTATGACGAGTCCCTGAGCAGGAAAGCCGTTCGTGATCTGGAAAAAATGGGAGTAAAGGTGATGCGCAACAGTATGGTAACCGATGTGAACGAAGACGGCGTGCGAATCAAGGTCCGTGAGCATACTGTCGGAAACGGTCAGTCTTCCGGCACCAAAGAGATGTTTATCGAGGCCGGGACGGTCATCTGGGCGGCCGGGAATGCCGCCTCACCGCTGCTTGAAACCCTGAATGTGCCGCTGGAAAAAGACGGGAGGCTTCGGGTGGATGCGGACCTGAGCGTGCCCGGACATCCGGAGATCTTTGTGATCGGCGATGCCGCCCGTCAGGTGAATCCCAATGGCAAGGAGACGCCGGCCATCGCCCCAGGGGCGATACAGCACGGCGACCATGTGGCGCGAGTCATACGGGCCGACATGGCGGAAAAAGAACGGCCAGTGTTTAAATATTTCGACAAGGGAAGCATGGCCACCATCGGCCGGGCACGGGCCATTGCGCAGATCCGTAACTGGCGGTTCAGCGGCTTCTTTGCCTGGGTCCTCTGGTCCCTGGTCCACATCTTCTTCCTGATCGGTTTCCGAAACCGGTTCCGGGTCATGGCGGAATGGTTCTGGTATTACCTGACTTTCCGGGGTGGATCCCGTCTGATCACCCGGAAACGCATGGAACCCGAACCTGTACTCCGGGATCAGGAGTAGCCTGTCAGGATCAGAAATTGCCCGTCAATATCAAGAATAGCCTGCCAGGATCAGGAATAGCCTGTCAGCACCGCGATGGCTATGGCAACAATGGCCACAAGGTAGAACCAGAGCAGGCGCACGGCCAGCCATGACGCCCAGATGCTCCAGGGGATTTTGGCCATGCCCAGGACCGCCATGGTCACCCCGGATGTCGGTATGATCATGTTGGTGATCCCGTCACCCATCTGGAAGACCAGGACCACGGTCTGCCGTGTAATCCCCACAAGATCGCCCAGCGGCGCCATGATCGGAATGGTCAGCGCTGCCTGTCCGCTCCCGCTCGGTACCACGAAATTGATCACCGTCTGCACCAGGAGCATGATTTCGGCCGACATGACCGGGTGCCAGCCGTCGATGGCATTGGACAGGCTGTAGAGAATGGTGTCGACGATCTGCGCGTCAGTGATCAGCAGCAGTATGGATCGCGACAGGGCAATGATCACCACCGCGCCGAGCACGTCTTTCATCCCATCGATAAAGGCGATGGCAGCCACGTTGCCGGACAGCCCCCCTATGACAGCGGACAGCACTCCTATCACAAGAAACAGCGCCGCCATCTCGGTGATGTACCAGTCCAGGCTCGTCGCCCCGTAAATCAGCACCGCTATTCCGGTGACGAAAACGAGCAGCACCAGTTTCTGCCTCCATGTAAACGGCTCGTCATCCGACGCATCCGTACTGAGCTCCTTTTCCCTGTCTTTGTCAAAGGCATACATGGGCGACCGGGTCGGATCCCTATAGATTTTCCGGGCATAGCTGCTCACGATCCAGATGGCGGCCGCCGTCGTAAAAAACCAGAGAACCATGCGGAATTCCCATCCCGACAGGATCGGGATCTCTGCCAGACCCTGCGCTACGCCTACGGTGAACGGATTCACCACCGCGCCTGCAAATCCCGCACTGGCTCCAATGAACGGCACGGACACACCGACAATCGAATCATAACCGAGCGCCAGGGCGAGCGGCACGAACAGCGGAATGAAGATGATCACCTCCTCCGCCATCCCGAATATGCTGCCCATGAGCGAAAAAACGACGATGAAGACCGGTATGAAGAACGGCCGCAAAGAGTCGTGGCGGTTGAACAGGATGGCAGCCTTGCGGATGCCCAGCATGAAAGCCCCTGTTTTCTGGATGATGGAAAAGGCCCCGGCTACGATGAAAACGAATGCAATGATGAGGATGGCGAACGGGTCCGTGAAACCGTTGATGGGAGCCATGATCAGCTCCACCAGTCCGGCCGGCTCGGAATCCACCGCATGAAACGAATCCGGATCCACTACAATGCGGCCGTCCTCCTCAACACGCTCGTAGCTGCCACC
>SKNL01000175.1 GCA_007120555.1 Balneolales bacterium | reverse complement strand
CCCTGGTGAAATTCGGTGTGGCCACCAATGGTTTCCATGATGATCTCTTCAGGCTCCGGCGGATGGTTTTCGACGAACCGCAGATCGGCGTGTGTTTCCAGGTAGGCGGCCCATCGGAGCAGTTCGTGTTTGTCTTTGCGGTCCGCGTCATCCACAAAGCGCTGCCAGTCCCTGCCGGATATCCAGATGGCGGCATTGGGGAACGTCACATCATAGGTGCCATACCGTTCGCTCAGCAATCCCCCGATGTGGTCCAGATGGGTATGACTGCAGTAGACATGCTGGATGTCTTCAGGCGTGCAGTTGTGCCGTGCCAGGTTTTTTGTGATCAGGTTGTAGTGGTCCTTTTCACTGAAGGGGCCGAGTCCGGCATCGATCAGGGCCGTGAGTGACCCGTTTCGGATCAGGAACGGGTTGATGCCCAGCTTGAATTCCCCTTTGCGGGGTTGCTGGTCACGTGCAATGGGCACAAATTTGCCTTTGCCGCCAACAGTATAGGTTCCCTCGAAAAGCGCCGCAATCATTCTTCTTCCTTCTTTCCCCTGCCGTACGCTTCTCTTTTACCGATCTGTTTTTCCTCGTGCGCCTTCTCTTCAAATGCCATTCTCTCCAGCTCTTTATTTTCCACCTCTTTTTCCTCGATTTTTTCCTCGTACCGGTCGTAGGCTTCGATGATGTCGCGAATCAGTTTGTGACGCACTACATCGTTCTGGTCAAGGTATACGAAGGCAATCCCCTTTATTTTTTCGAGGATGTGCTGGATGGTCTTGAGTCCGGAGTGCTGGCTTTTTGGAAGGTCGGTCTGGGTGAGGTCACCGGTGATGATCGCTTTACTATTGACACCGAGGCGGGTCAGGAACATCTTCATCTGGGTCTGGGTGGCATTCTGCGCCTCATCCAGGATCACGAATGCGTTGTTCAGTGTGCGTCCGCGCATGTAGGCCAGCGGGGCGATTTCGATGATGTTTTTGTTCAGGTTCATCTCGAGTTTATCGAAATCCATCATCTCTTCCAGCGCGTCATACAATGGCCGCAGGTACGGGTCGATTTTCTCGCGCAGGTTGCCCGGAAGGAATCCCAGGCTTTCCCCGGCTTCGACGGCCGGCCGTACCAGCACGATTTTCTTCACCTGCCGTTCTTTCAGGGCGCGCACGGCCAGCGCCACAGAAGTATAGGTCTTGCCGGTACCGGCGGGACCTATGGTAAAAACTATGTCGTTCTCATTGGATGCCTGCACAATCACCTTCTGGTTTGGGGTCCGCGCCATGACGGGGGCGCCGGTGGTGGTGTAAAGCAGGGTCTCTTCCGGCGAAATGGTCACTTGCCTGAGCAGGCGATCACTTTTCTGCAGGGCAAGCAGGGTGGACAAGTCGTTCTCCGTGACCGCACCGTTCCTCCGAGCCAGGCGTATCAGTTCCTTGACTATGGCTTCAATAGCTTCAAACTGTTCGGGTGGCCCGGTGACCTTTATCTCGTTACCACGGACGGTCAGCTGGCTCTCCCCGAAGGCCTCATCAATCTGTTTGATAATGCGGTCATTCAGTCCGAGGATTACGACCGGATCCACATGGTCGATGAAAATAGATTTTGATTCCAGATGTTCGGTTTGCGTTGTGATAGTCTTCAAAGGGGTTTTTTTCAGATTTCAGTTATACATACATAGAACGATATCCCGAGGCTGCATCATTCCGCAGGGCTTTCACTTCAGCCGGGATGTTACTGCTTTTGAAGACGCTGCTCCCGGCAACGAGCACATCGGCACCGGCATCGGCGATATTCCGGGCGTTGCTTCGGCTTATACCGCCATCCACCTGGATATAGAAGCTGCTCTGGATCTCTTCACGCACCATCCGAAGGGCTCGGAGCCGCTCGTAACTGTATTCGATGAATGTTTGTCCGCCGAAGCCGGGGTTCACCGTCATGAGCAGTACCATATCGACCTCATGCAGCACGGCTCTCAGTGAGGAAAGGGCGGTTCCCGGATTCACGGCGACACCGGTCAGGCAGCCGTGTTCCCGGATCTGCTGGAGTGTCCGGTGGATGTGGTCACAGGTTTCGATGTGTACTGTAATGAGATTGGCGCCGGCCCTGGCAAAATCGGCAATATAGCGGTCGGGATCGCTGATCATCAGGTGCACGTCCAGAAAAACATCGGTGATACTTCTAACGGTTTCCACCATGGCCGGACCGAAGCTGATGTTCGGCACAAAATGTCCATCCATGATATCACAGTGGATCCAGGGCGCTCCACCGTCCACTGCCTGACGGATATCCTGCTCCAGGTGGCGGAAGTCGGCTGCAAGTATGGAAGGTGCGATAATTGGAAGGGGGCTTTTGTACAGTTCGTTCATAAAGCTGGATTTGGTGGTTGCTTGGAACCGGGGCTTGAGACCGGATAATTCTTCCTCATATGGATTTGTGGCTATTCCGGGTTGGTGTCAAAATCGGTATCCGTCCGGCTCTCATCGTTTTGCTCCGATTCATCGATAATGATTGGGCCGGTTTCTTCCTCCTCTTCTTCGCTTCGGCTTACCGAGACGATGAGGTCGACGGCGGTACCTTCGTACACATTGGGCTGGTCATAAGGTTCGTATCGGAGCACCGTATTGGGTGCGACGCGATCCGTTGCCTGGAACTGGATGGAGCCGACACGCAGTCCGGCCTCACGCAGCGCATTTTGGGCTTCGGTCAGGTGCATGTTGGTGAGATCCGGTATCCGGACCATCACGTTGCCGAGTCCATCGCCGACAATGAGGTCGACGGTCGTGTTCTGGGTAACGCGCCGGCCGGACGGGACTGACTGACGCAGCACGCTGTTGCGGAAGCGGGACGATTCATAGGTAACGTTGCCCACCTGCAATCCTGAATTCTGCAGTTGGATGGTGGCGTTGCGCAGGGAAAGATCCTGCACTTCGGGCACAACCACGGTTGGGGTGGAGGTGGTGTTGATGGTGATGTAGATTTTCCGGTTCGGTTTGACGATCATGCCCGCATTGGGTGTCTGGTCAATGACGAAATCGGGCGGAAAGGCTTCGTTGGATCTTTTTGCGGCCAGTTCGTAGCGAAGGCCGCGTGTCTTGAGAACGGTGGTTGCCTCATCAAGGGGCATGCGTGTGATATCGGGCACAGTAATTCCGTGGCCGTGCTTGGTGTATGCCGGCATGATGACACGGTCAAGGGCAATGAGCGCTATCCCACCGAAAAGGATCAGCCCTGCAAGCAGGTAGTAGAGCTTGCGATCGGTGAAAAAGTCATAAAGAAATTTGAATACATTTTTCATGGCAGAGAAGTTACTCGCTTTTTCTTAAAAACGTAACTGCATTCCGATTGTTGGACGGAGTCCGTATTCCATGGATGCGGTTGGCTGCATGCGTGCGGCCCGAAGTTTCTGGGTGAAGAAGGCGTCAAATGCGGCGATGAAGTGGTTGGTTACGATCAGGGTAAGCATGTTGCGGGCGACACTCAGGTCATCATTGAAATCGAAGCCGATCTGGGCATGGTACCAGAACTGTTCGGGCATGATTCCGGTGTCTATGTTGAACCGGCCGGGCTCGTTTACAAACCACTCCTGCCAGCCGGGTCCGAACTGGAAGTATTTGCTCATCAGTTCGTAGTATTGCTGCGAGCCGTAATCGGGCAGGTCGTGCGAGAATGCAAATCCGGTGGCGTAAAAACTGTTGCGCTCGGCAACGCGAAGCTGGGTTATGTCGATGAGTGCCCAGTCGATATCGATGTCAAAGGCCGGGTTGATACCTCCGAAAGGCCCGGCACCGTCCACATATTGGCTTTTTCCATCATCGGTAAGCAGCTGTTGGAACGACTTGCCGTGCTCGTCACCGTGATTCGTCACCAGGTATTGCGCATATGCCACAACGCTCCAGTTTTTATTGCCGAACTTCTCATAATAGCGTTCGCCGTCGCGCCCGCGGTTTTCCCGGTGGATGTAGACACCGATGGCGGCGGCCTCCACGGCGACGAAGAGGGCCGTTTTCCACCATTGCCGGTTGGCCGCCTGTCCGAGGCCCGGCACGACCGCTGATGCCAGGAATGCATAACCGGGGTTGGTGGCAAGGGTGTGCATGAACCCGCTGTTCCAGCTGTCACCGCCTTCCAGTTCGGAATAGGAGACGTAGCGTGGGCCCGGCAGTGCGGGGGATAGCCGCAACGATGGCGGCGCTGCAGCTGTGACCGTTCCCGGGGCTGATCCAGCCAACGTTTCCGCCGTTGGTCCGGATGTATTTTCAATGGCCGTTGCTGTGCCTGTCCCCGTGTCGTCTGCAGTGGATCTCGCCTGG
>SKNL01000021.1 GCA_007120555.1 Balneolales bacterium | reverse complement strand
GGCAGGCCCACATAGCCGAGGCCCACGATTCCGATGGTATAGGTGCGATTCTGTATTTTCTCAAGAAGGGAGTTCAGTCCGTTACGGTCGGGTGTGTTATGCGTCATACGTTCAATGCCTGAATCTGATATGGTTGGATGATGAAAAGAAAGCCGGAAAATACCAAAATGCGGCATTGGAAAAAAGAAGCAAGTCCGGCTGCGTCACGCGCCTGAAATCTGTCCTTGCGCCAGAACGCCTTTCACTCCGGAGAGTGACGGTTGCTTTCTTTTTTTCAGTAATTCCTGTCTTTCACCGGAATTTCCGGGTGCCGCCTCGGCTATATTTGCTTTGTTGGCGGATTCCGTTTCCCCGGAAAGCAATTCACAGGCATAACTCGGCACAATTCGCCTGAACTGCCTGCGGATTTCCATACCATCCTGTTTGTGAGCGGCATCAAAAAGGTCACTGATCAGTCCGTCAAATTCGTCAGCGGCCGGACCGTTGGCCCTGGCCCTGAAGATCTTGGAATGGCGGGTGGATGTGGTGCCCTCTTCGTCCGTGAGCAGTTCTTCGAAAAGCTTCTCACCGGGACGCATACCGCTGAATTCGATCTTGATATCCACATCAGGAGTGAAGCCGCACAAACGTATGAGATCACGGGCCAGATCCACGATCTTGACCGGGCTGCCCATATCCAGTATGTAGATAGAGCCGTTGCTGTTGAGGCCGCCGGCCTGCAGTACGAGCTGCGAAGCTTCGGGAATGGTCATGAAATAGCGGGTCATGTCGGGATGGGTGACGGTAATCGGTCCGCCTGCTTCAATTTGCTGTTTGAAGAGCGGCACTACGCTTCCGCGGCTGCCGAGCACATTTCCAAAGCGGACTGATACGAAGGACTGGTTTTTGCCCGCGCGCAGCGATGCCCGGTGCACCATGTATTCGGCCACTCGTTTGGAGCAGCCCATCACCGATGTCGGGTTGACCGCTTTGTCCGACGAAATGTTCACAAACCGCTCCACATCGTATTTGAGGGTCAGTTCGGTCAGGTTCCGGGTACCTCCAACATTGTTGAAGACGGCCTGATCGGGGTTGCTTTCCATGAGCGGGACGTGCTTGTGGGCCGCGGCATGGAAAATCACTTCCGGGCGATATTTCTGGAAAACGTGCTCCAGGGATGCATAATCACGTATGTCGACGATAATCGGTGTGAACTTTATGTTCGGGTACTCGGCCAGGAACTCGCGTTCCACGCGGAAGATACTGTTTTCGCCTCGGCCCAGCAGCAATACGTGCGCCGGACTGAATTTGATGATCTGACGGGTGATTTCGCTTCCGATGGATCCCCCTGCCCCGGTCACCAGCACCGTTCGCCCGAAGAGATACTTTGAGATGGGCGCCACATCCAGTTCCACCTGTTCGCGGCCCAGAAGGTCGGTCACATCCACCTTGCGAAGTTTTGCAATATTGAAGTTGCCCCTGAGCAGCTCGTAGTATCCGGGCATGATCTGAGAATCAATACCAGCATCCTGGGCCATGGTGACCACTTTCCGGATCACATCCCCCTCTGCGGTCGGCATGGCGATGATCACTTTGTCCACCCGATGCCGGTGTGCTGCTTCCGGGAGGTCTTCCAGTGATCCGAGAATGGCGTATCCCAGGTACCACTCCTTCTCTTTGGTCGGATTGTCGTCCAGGAAACCGACAATTTCCATGTAGGATTCGGGATGGCGGCGCACTTCGCGGGCCAGCATCACACCGGCCTCGCCGGCGCCGGCGACCAGCACGCGCGAGACCTTTCGGGCGGATCGGCGCACATCGGATCGGCGCATGGTTTCGTTGCGGATACGGGAAAAAAGGCGTACGCCGCTGAGCAGCATGATGGTGATTCCCGCTTCAATGACAGGAACACTTCGCGGGATGTAGATTCCGAGATTGAAGAGCAACAGGGATGCCAGCACAATAAGGGTAACCAGGGCCACACCCTGGATGATTCGGGACAGGTCCCAGATTCCTATGCGGGTCCAGCTCTGGCGATGGAACTGGAACTGATAGAGCACGATGGCTTTGATGGGCAGGGCCAGCGCCGTCATTACGGCAATATCATAATAATACCAGGTTACCTGCATCTCGATGCGCAGGAAGTAGGCCAGTGGAAGCGCGAGCGTCCAGATGGCAAGGTCGGTCAGATATTTGTACAGATTTCTCATCATTTACTCTCTCCTTTTTTTACGGTTCTTGATGGGCTCGCGGCATCTTGATGGGTGCCGGGTAAACCGTGATGTGTTTCAGACAATGCGGTGTCCGTGCCGGACACACCGTGAGGTGCCTCGGGCGATGCATTGTACGCGCCTGGCACACCGTAAGGTGCCTCGGGCGATGCGTTCTCCGCGTCCGGTGATACAGGCCGGGTTTCCCGCGCGATGATGGCGAACATGTTTTCCATGTATCGCTGTGTTGTTCCGGCCACGTGCGGGGTGATGACGACCTGCGGCATGGTCCAGAACGGATGATTTTGGGGCAGCGGCTCTTCGTCAAACACGTCGAGTACAGCGCCGGTGGGGATGCCGCTGCGCAGTGCCTGAATCAATGCGGATTCGTCAACAACCGCTCCCCGGGAGACGTTGATCAGAAGGGAGCCCTGACGCATGCGGCCAAGCACCCCGGCATCGATCAGCCCTGTTGTCTGCGGGGTCAGCGGCACGGATAGCACCAGGATGTCGCACCATGCGGCGAGTTCACCCACCTTTGAGACATCGTATATTTGCTCCACTCCTGCCAGTTCGGTCTGGCGGATATCGCATCCGCGAATGGCAAAGCCGAACGGGATGGCGCGGGTGACCAGGCGGGTGCCGATGTTTCCCAGCCCCACGATACCGAGACGCGCGCCGGCAAGTTCCGTGAGCCAGCTGCGCTGCCAGGAGCGCCGGTTCTGCTGGTCGCGGAAACGGTGGAACTGTTTGGCATGAACAAGTATGCCGCCGATGACATATTCGGCTATGGCGGCGGCGTTCACGCCACTGGACGTGGTCACGGTGATGCCGTCCAGATCGAGGCCAAGCGCATCCAGCCGGTCACGTCCGGAGCTTGTCAGGTGGATGCGACCCGGACGTGGCATGCGTTTCAGGGCATCGGGCAGCCAGTTGAGTGGCGGGGTAATGACCAGCTCGAACGCCTCGCCGGAGGGGATTTCCTCCGGGTTTCCGGCAAAACAGCGGGTGGTGCCGGGCAGGTAGCGGTCGAACAGTTCTTCAAGCTGTGTCCGCTGCCGGTCCAGTACATCCGGTTTCTGCAGAAAAAGTGCGCTTTTCATGGTCATGCTACTATCGATTCCCTTTTTGATGATACAAAATTGCGTACGGCGATTACCAGCTTGCGGCGATTGTCCTCAAGCTGCTTCTGGCTGACTTTGCGGAAACTTTCCACGCACTCGTCCAGCCGTTTGATTTCGTTGGTCAGGTTGATCTTGGACTTGAGTTCCGCAACGTCGTTGATGCCCATGCGGAACGCACGCGACAGGATCACCATTTCGGAGTGGAGCCGGATATGTTCGCCGATGATGAGTTTGGCCGGCACGGCGTCTTTGCGACCCACGCGGGCAACACCGCCGAAACCGAACCGGATATCGTGCTGCTGGATCTTGCGTGCGACGTATTCCACGATGCCGCCGCTGAGCAGTTCAAACATGAAATCGAGTCCCATGCCCAGGTGAAGGTCGTTGAGGCCCAGGTGGATCTCGTCGATGCCGGCGCTGTATTCAAGGATGTCGTCGATGCGTGTGAGGGCCTGCGGCGTTTCCAGGAGCAGGCAGAGCCGGACCCGGCCGTCGATGAGCCGGATCACCTTCTCCACCTCGTCGGCCGTGTTGAACATGGGGAGCATGATCACGTCGGTGCCCGCCTCGATGGAGGCATCGATTTCCATATACGATTCCGAGTGGACCGGGTTGATGCGCGTCATGATCTCTGCGTCGGGGAGCCGGTTGCGGATGGCGGCCACATCATCGGAGGTGCTCAGCGCCATATGGGTGTCGAGGAAGCCCTGACGCTCGTACTTCCCCATCCACTCCATATCCACGAAGATACGGTGCACTCCGCTCTCCCAGGCGTATTGGGCCATATCCGGTTCATTTGTGATGAACATGTAAATCATGAATTCTCCTTCAATTCTTTGTGTGCATGCGGTGCCCATTTTTCACGGTAGGCACGCCAGTTTTTCGACTCGTCTCCATAAATGCCCTTTGCGGTAAGCACTACGACGACGGTCTGAAGCAAAATGCCGATATCTCTTATAAAGCCGGATTCGCGGGCATAAACTGTATCGTACTC
>SKNL01000221.1 GCA_007120555.1 Balneolales bacterium | reverse complement strand
GCCTTCCTGAAACTTTTCATAATTGTTTCCGTCAGTGCTCGCAGCCGCCGCACCGGCAACTTCCATTGTTCTCGCTTTCGGGGTAACATGTCGTGCTGATTCAATATCCGGTTCACATACTTTGAAATATTAATGAATAACAGTCCGTCAGGGGCTTATGACTACTTCAAAAAAACTTCGTGACTGTCTGTCTGACTACATGCGAATGCCGCAATCAAACACTGCACCATAAATGAGGGCTGTTGACTCGGTCCAATCTGCCTGCACCATAAGCGAGGGCTCTTGACTCGGTCCAATCTGCCTGCACGAAAATGTGACATTCTTGAATCATTTATGATTATCTTCCCGCAAATCAGCAGCATATGCGGGAGTAAAGCTTTGCTGATGCGCGGGGTCAGGCATTGCCAGGGCTACCGGCGCACCAGCATAAAAGTCATAAAATCACAAGGAGGGTGAAATGAGTTTAAGAATAGATTTGTCCCGGATGTCCCCGGCTGCCGCGATCCGTCAGCTTGACCTTTCGTCGCTGCCGGCCGTTCATCACAACAGCGGAAGCCGCTTTGGAGGCATCTTCCTCATCCTTTTCGCACTTTTCTGGGGCGGCGTTCCGGGTATCATATTAATCGGCATGGTCACCAGCGGCGAATACGAATCTTCAATGTTCTTCTTGCTGCTCTTCCCGGTCATCGGCATCGGGATTTTCCTTGGCGGCTTGTACACCATGACCTTCCGGGAGACCATCCGCATTGACGCCACCAGCGTATCCCGGGAAGCAAAATCCATTTTGGGTTACAAATACTGGACCGAGCCGCTTAAACGCTACCCCGGTATCCTCCAGCGCACCGAACACCGCTCGGGTGGCAAGAACAGCTCCTCCTACACCCTGCATATCGTAGAGCTGCACCACGAGGAGAAGAAAAAGCGCATCATACTCTACGAATCCCGCTCTCCCAACGGTTTTCGAAAAATCTGGGAGGACTACTGCCGTCATCTGAACAAACCGGCCCTGGAAGGCGGCAAGGGCAACATGCTCTCCCGCGCCGTCGAGGACCTTGACAAATCGGTGCGCGATCTGGCCCGGGAGGGAAAACTGGAGGTGGATTTCGATCCGCGAAAACCGCCGCCGCCCGGATTCGACCTGCGGGTGGATGGCGACCAGCTGCGCGTGACCCTTCCGAGGACAAAATCCTCCATCATCGGCACCCTGTTTTTCATGGCTTTCGCCGGCGTGTTCGTTTTCATCGGATTCGGCATCGATGACGCCCCCATTGCATTCGGGATCATCGGACTGGTGTTCGTGCTGCTGATCGTGGCTGGCCTGGCATGGTCCAGGTTCACCCGCCAGGTATTGCTGATCGGGCGGGACCGGGTGCGTATCTTCCACGATACCCCCTGGGGGGATACGGCCGGCAAAGTACTGGACACCAGTCAGATAGAGAGGGTGCGGATCGGGCAAGAGCGAAGCAGCAACGAGCGTGAAGGCGTGCTTCTCATCACCGATGAAGCCACTAAGAAAATCGGCGAAGGATTGCCGCCTGAGGCCCAGAACTGGCTGAAGAGATGCATTCTGGCAGTTATCACAAAGGGATGATATTTTAACCGGACAAGAACACCATCCACCAGACTTGTCCCGATGATAAAAATAAGCCTCAAGATGGCCATCCTCTCGGTGCTGGGACTACTGGCCCTGTACCTTTTGGGGACCGTTCTGTTTTTCAATGCAACGCCCAAAGAGAAACGGGTCAAGGAACAGATCCGGATAGCGTACAGCGTCTCCGACCCTGAGTTCCGAAGGGTCAGCGGCATCATAGCCGGGCGTCCGTGGGTGGAAGGCAACCACATTGAAATCCTGCGCCGCGGTGAGGATGTCTTCGAATTCATGCTCGCCGACATCAGGGAGGCGGAGAAAAGCATCACCAAGGAGACGTTCATGTTCTACGGCGACGAGGTTGCCGATCCCGTTTCGGACGCACTGGCGGAAGCGGCACGGAGGGATGTCCGCGTCCATTTCCTGATGGACTATGTCGGTTCGGTCCTTGCATCGGGCGAAAAGCTTGAGACCATGCGCGATGCGGGCGTCGACGTGGAGCGGTGGCGGAAGCCCTCATGGTACCAGATAGCCCGGTTCAACCATCGCACGCACAGGAAGCTGCTGGTCGTCGACGGCAGGTCGGCATACACCGGCGGAGTGAACACGGCCGATCCGTGGATAGCGGATATCGATGACGGAGGGTACAAAGACTACCATTTCCGTATCACCGGCCCGGTCGTAAATGACATTCAGGGCGCGTTTTCCGAGAACTGGGTCTCCTCAAGGGGGGAACTGCTCGTTGGTGAAAAATACTATCCTGTCCCGGATACCACCGGAACCATCTCCATGCAGGTTACGAGCAGCCATCCCCGAGAAGGGCAAAAAAGGGTGCGCAAAATGCTGCTCCACGCCATTGCATCGGCCAGCGAATCCATCCGGATCGGTTCGGCCTACTTTTTTCCGGACAACGATTTCCTCGACGCCCTGGTGGATGCCGCAAATCGGGGCGTGATTGTCACCATCCTCACTCCGGGAGACAACATTGACCAGAATTACGTGCGCTGGGCCTCGCATACCCTTTGGGGGGATCTGATGGAAGCCGGGATTCGGATGTACGAGTACCAGCCGGCCATGTACCATGCCAAGCTGATGATCGTGGATGACTACTACGTAACTGTCGGATCCACCAATTTCGACAACCGGTCTTTCCGCCTGAATGATGAAGCCAATGTCAACATCATTGACCGCGAATTCGGACTTGAAATGTCAGGTTATTTTGATGAAGACCTTGAACAGTCCATGCAAATCACCATTGAGGACTTGCAAAACCGTCCGCTGCGTCACAAAATCTACGGTTGGATTGTCGCAAAAACAATCGGTGCCTATCTTTAGTCCGAACAAACACCAGTGGGGTTTTCAGCTAAGCCGGTCTTCTTCCCCTGATCAAATCAAGAAGAATGGCTATCACTGCGATGACGATCAGTACGTGAATCAAGCCACCAAGTGAATATCCGACAAAACCGATCAGCCAGCCGATAACCAGAATCACTGCGACAATATAGAGTAATGATCTCATGTCATTTCTCCATCATCTTTCTAAGTTCTCCCGCAATCTCTTCCCTGCTTTTGTTGAGTTTCTTCTGGAGATTTCCGATGAATTCATCTTCCTTGCCTTCAACAAAAGTCAGATCGTCTTCGGTAAGATCCCCGTACTTCTGCTTCAGTTTTCCTTTCAGGGTATTGATGTTGCCTTTCAGATCAAGTTCTCTCATGATTTCCTCATTTAGTTGCTGTTTGCTTGTCGCCCCGACCGCTCAGCATCGTGGATCAGGGCGCTGAAGAAAAATGGTTGCTCCTGTTTATAGATACATTTCTGCCGACAGAATCGTTCTGAGGACCGGTTCAGTTTCTGCTTGCCATAATTCTGGTATTGATGTATCCTGAGTGATGGCGGACCGTAACGCCATGTTGTTAATGATCATCAGGATGACACAAGATGCAGAGATACCGTCATCCCCCGCTCAAAATCCCCAGACCATGAACCGAAGGTCACGAAGTGCTATGTCCATGACGGCTCCCCGTCACACAGGAACATGATTAGAAAACATCATGGACATTCTATGTGACCTCATGAATCCAAAGTTTATAAACACATGAAAAAGATCACGCTATCTGCCATTCTTGCCTGTCTTCTCCTGATCGCCGGACTCCCGGACACCTCCCAGGCGCAACTGCCCATCAGTTTTGGAATCAAAGGCGGTGTGAATATCGCCAATATCAGTTTCGACGATATCGACGAAAATGACCCGCGGACCGGCTTCACGATCGGTGCGGTGCTGGATATCGGCATTCCCATGTTCCCTGTCGGAATAGAGACCGGGTTGTACTACTCGCAGCAGGGAACCACCTTCAGCTTTAGCGAAACGATAGAGGGAATCACCGTGACCGCGGATGGGACCACTAAACTGGACTACCTTACAATCCCTGTGCTGGCAAAAGTGAATGTTGGTCCTCCCGGCCCTTTCAGCCCCCATTTGCTCGCCGGTCCCTATGCCGCATTCGTACTCAATGCCGAACAGGAAGCATCTTTTATGGGACAAACCGAGACCGTTGACATCAGCGACGAGGTGGAATCCATGGATTTCGGTCTGACCGTTGGGCTCGGAGCCGACTTCAACCTGATGGTCACTAAAATCAGCGTCCAGGGCCGCTACTCGTTTGGACTTACTGACATTTTTGAAGAGGAGGGATCCAAAAACCGGGTCATCTCCCTCGTGGCCGG
>SKNL01000024.1 GCA_007120555.1 Balneolales bacterium | reverse complement strand
GGGTGATCTTGGTTCGGCGGAAGATGTCACCGAGGCGTTGTGGCTTGCCGTCAAGCCCGCGTCGCGTCATCTCGCGGGTCAGGGCAATGTTGAGTCCGAAGTTCAGAATACCCGGATTGGGCGAGGTATAGACTACGCGCGTTGTGGTCAGTGCGGCAATCAGGCCGCCATCCGGATGGAGCAGCATTTTTTCTGCGCCGGAGTTGTCATCGGTATCATCGAACCGGCCGAAGGAGCAGGTAGCGGTGACCATGATGGAAGGCCGGTTGCGGTTGGTCAGACGTCCGATGTCGTCGGCGGTGAACAGGCGCTGGTCGGTTAGGAACTGTTCGGAGCCGTGTCCTGAGAAATTGAAGACCACCGTGCCTTCGTTAATACGATCGACCATTGCCTGGGTGGCCTGGGGGACGCGCGGACCGGCGCTGGTAGTTTCCACAGGGAAGGATATCTGATAGATTTTTTCCAGGCGGACCCCTGTGGCATCCTGGTCTATGACATCGGCCGTACCGTCGGCATTGAGAATATGCAGATCACGGTCGTTGTTCCTTCCGGCGGCATGGTCGTCGGCGATGAAGGTAAACAGGCTGCGCCAGTCGCCGTGGTTGCGCGAATCTTCATAGGTCTTGATCTTGTCGACCAGAAGCCGGGCTTCTTCGGGAGTCTGAATCGGGAGGCGGCCCACACCGATATCCATCAGGTTGATGGGGTTGTTGGGTGTCCGGCTGCGCGGCCACAGCCCTTCGTTGTCGCCCATGAAGGTGAAGAAGTCATCGCTGCCGTAGCTGTCGACCCGGTCGATGGACTCCTCGCTCTGGTAGGTGAATACATAGTTGCGCATCACGGGGTTGGCGATGACGCCCTTGTAATCGTAGGTCGCCCCGCCGAACATCAGCAGATACTCCGGGCGGCGCTGCCCGGCGGCCGTGGCGCGGTCGTAGAGGTACTTGACATAATCGCGCAGGGCGACAAAATCAGGTACGCCGCCGTTGAACTCATAGAAAATTTGGCTTTGGGTCACTACGACCGGGGTGAGGCCGTCGCGGTCGCGGCGGTATTCCGCAAGGCGCTGTGCCTCATCCAGGAACTCCTCTGCCGTGATGATCACATAATCGGGGTAGCTGGATGGGTTGCGGATATTCTGGTTGGGTATGACCTGACCTTGCGTCGGCCGGCGATACGAGCTCTGGGCAATGAAACGGTGCGTGCGTGCCGAGGAATGGGTGACCGTGTAGGCATTGCCGGCTTGTGAAACCTGCAGCCGTACCGGCTGTGCGGGGTCGGTTACATCAAGGACGATGGGCTGACTGGTGAAACCGGTGAGCCGGTAGCGCACCAGGCTGCCGTCGCCGTCATCAGGCGGATGGAACAGCAGGCGGTTGCCTGAGGCCTGCAGTGCACGGTCGGCGCGGATTCGGATCCAGTTCACCCAGCCACGCGAGGCGCTCAAGGGGTTCTGGAAATTGGCTCCCATGGTGATCACGTCGTTGTTCAGCGAGAAGCCGCTCAATGTTTGGCGCAGCTCGCGTACCTGCGCTGACAGACCGGTTGCCCTCGTCATGGAATTGATTGCGGGGACGTTAAGGTCCGGCAGCGCCGTACTGCCATTGACCGTGAAGCTGAACCGGGAAGGGGAGGTTGACCGGGCGGCCATCGAGATCCATATCTCGATATCAGATCCCTGTTGGAAGCCGGCCAGCGTATCGGTGAAAATGGTTTGGGACGGGGAGCTGACCGGGTCGAAGCCCTGGCCGAACCACTGGGTGCCGGACTTGATCCGCGACTCGGATTTTTCCCGGTCCTGTTCCAGCCAGCGGAAGTCACGGAACCGGGTCACCTCGCGTGTCGCCGAACCTGACGGGGTGACAGTGTCCATGCGCAGTCCGGCTTGCTGTCCGACGGTCAGGAAAACATAGTTGTTCCTGCTGTAGGGATGCAAACGATGCTCGAAACGGCTCTGGAGTGTATTGAAAAAACTCCTGTTCGGACCGTTGGAATAGAAGATGACGCGGTCACCG
This sequence comes from Balneolales bacterium, assembly GCA_007120555.1. Taxonomy (GTDB): domain Bacteria; phylum Bacteroidota; class Rhodothermia; order Balneolales; family Natronogracilivirgulaceae; genus SKNL01. The sequence goes on along the minus strand of SKNL01000024.1, from coordinate 2,312 downwards.
CTATCGAAACTGCCGTCGGACTCGCCTTCCACGATGATGGGGATCTGCGCCAGTTGCGGACGCGGATCGCTGTTTCGATGGGGCAGTTCGTAGCCCGGGGTGGTCCAGATCTGGATATTACGGGGATCGATTTGAGAGGGATTGATGCCCAGATTCTCCAGATAGTCGGCATCAAGGAAATAGATGTGGTCTTCGGTAATGGGAATCCGGTACCACTGTCCGCTGGAAAGCGGGCTGTCGGTGGTTTCGGCGGCGGAGTGCTGCGCAGCAGTGCGGGCAGTGGCACCTGCCGCGGCATCTCCGGGACGGGGTGTCAGCCGGCCGTCATGTTGCGGGGCAGCATCCGTATCCTCAAAGACCCGGATGCGCATACGGCGGATGACCTGGAAGGTGGTGCCCTGCGTCTCATTCTGGCGTGCGATATGGATGGTCAGCGGAACGACCATCTGCCCGCGCGTGTACCCGGGCTGGCCGGTCTGGATCACCGGGGTGTCGCGGCCGGCAATCAGGTATTGTTCGGGGTGGTTGACGTAGTGCATCTGGGTGGAATCGGCCCGGACCGGGACGATCTCCTGTTCCATGATGCGGTAACGGGCCTGCCCGTCGCTCCAGGGCACGACCAGATAATCCGGTGCTGTAATCTTCAGGCGCTCATTGACCAGTTCATAGTCGGTAAAACCGTCCGTCTGGCTGATCACCTTGAGCTGCTGGGCATGCGATATGGTCGCAGGGCCACTGCTCACAAGCACAAGCAATGCAAAAAGGATGCCGAATGATGCTATGAAAGATCTTGGTATTGCCATTCAGGATTGGTGCCGGGAAGCACCGTGAAAAACTGGTTATTTGTTAGGGTTGCATGAGCTCTCTTGCTCTTCGCCGGCGCGTTCCACAAGGCCCTGGCTGATCAGTTTTTTGTGGATGGGGTGGCCGGTCAACCCGGAATCCGTAACCGTTGTAACAATAGGCAATATCTTTTTTTGATAGGTTATCTGTAAATTACATTCAAGTGCCATAAAAGTCAATCCACAAGAAGTATATAAGAACGATTCGAAAAATGAAAAAGTACAGGGTATCATCCGGCCTTGGACTGACCGCGGCAAGGGTTGTATTGGTGCTTCAGGACAATCGTTCCACCACCATGGCCGATGCGCCGCCACCGCCGCTGCAGATACCGGCGCAGCCCCAGTTTTTGTCGTGGCGGTGGAGTGCGTGAATGAGGGTCACCAGTATTCGCGCACCGGAGCAGCCAAGGGGGTGGCCGAGCCCGATGGCCCCGCCATGAACGTTGACTCTGGCGGGATCCGCATCCAGCAGTTCGGTATTGATGAGCGTGACCACGGCGAAATCCTCGTTGATCTCAAGCAGGTCCATGTCGGCTACGGTTTTGCCGGCCCGTTCGAGGGCGCGGCGCATCGCATTGGCCGGGGCGGTTGTGAACCATTCGGGGGCCTGGGCGGCGCTGGCCTGGCTGACGAGGCGCGCAATGGGACGCAGGCCGAGCTCTTTTGCCTTCCGGTCGCTCATGAGCAGCAGGGCGGCGGCTCCGTCGTTCAGCGAGGAGGCATTGGCTGCCGTGATGGTCCCTTCTTTCTGGTAAGCGGGTGGCAATTTGCGCATTTTGGCGGGATTCATCCGTCCGGTCTCCTCGTCACGGCTTATGACGTCTGCCTTGCCTTTGCGGTCACGGACTTTTACGGTGGCAATTTCGGCTTCAAAGGCATTCTGGTCGTGTGCCAGTGCCGCGCGGCGGTATGATTCCTCGGCGAAAGCATCCTGCTGGTCACGGCTGATGTTGTGGGTGGATGCGCACAGTTCGGCCGCATTGCCCATGTAGAAATTTTTGTACACATCCCACAGGCCATCCCGTATGATCCCGTCCTGCAGCCTGCCATGGCCTAGTTTGATGCCAAAGCGCGCGTCGTGGTCGTAGTGCGGCACATTGCTCATGCTCTCCATGCCGCCGGCTGCCATGATATCGGCATCACCGGTCTGGATTTGCTGCATGGCGATCATCACCGCTTTCATCCCCGAGGCACCGACCTTGTTGACGGTGCAGCTGGAAGTGGTGTTTTTGAGGCCGGCACGAAGGGCTGCCTGCCTTGCCGGTGCCTGTCCGAGGCCTGCCGGGAGCGCGTTGCCCATCACCACTTCTTCGATAAGGTCGGGATTCAGGCGGTTGTTTTTGAACAGTGCGCCAATGACGACCGAACCCAGGTCCGGAGCGGGAGTGGATCTGAAAGCACCGCCCAGTGATCCGATGGGCGTGCGGACGGCGTCGATGACAACAACCTCTTCCATAATTCTTATGATCT
>SKNL01000200.1 GCA_007120555.1 Balneolales bacterium | reverse complement strand
GGCAGGGCGATCACCCCGTCGTACCACTGGGCGGCCACGACCGTCTCAATGGAATCGGCGATGATGTCGCGGGACTGCAGCGAGTACTTCATGCCGGTCGTGCCCATGGAAATGCCGTCGCTCACGCCGATGGTGTGGAACACGAGGCCGATCATCGACTCCTTGTTGACCCCGTCCCTGACCAGCGCCGCCAGTTCGTTGAGATGCATGTTGCACGGGTTGCCGTCCCAACCCATGCTGGCAATCCCGATCTGGGGCTTGTCAAAATCTTCCTGTTTCAGACCCGTGGCATAAAGCATGGCCTGTGAGCCGACCTGTGAACGCACCTGGGTAAGGCGGCTGCTGTATTTGTTTAATGGCATAATGATAATCGTTTGATACAGTTTCTGGTCCGGCGGCCGAAAGTTCCCGGCGGACTTTAATGGTTTCCCCGGCTGCTGCATGCCATGCTACCACATTCACGACTTTTACACAAGACAAACTTTACAGCTGTCAGACGAATTTTTGATGAATAAAAGATACCCGCTATGACCGATCCCTGATCACTTACGAAGCCCTTCATCTACACAATTATGATAGTTTTATGAAATTTAAGCAGATTTTATCCAAAAAGCGCTTCCAACACTGCTATGATTTATGCATTCAACCCTTTTTGGCATTACTATTTTAGTATGTTTATTAATTATTTCTTATTATTTAAATACAAAAATCAGCATGTTTTGATTTTTTTTATTTTTTTCCTGCCAACCCTGTTGACTTAAGCGATAAAAACATTAGCTTTATCAGGAAATGCAGAACGCAAGTATCGAGTACACCAAGTGATGAAACGAAATCAACCAGTTGCAAAAGCACTTCTTCTGCCGGGGCCGACAGCCACGGCTGTTGCAATTGTGTCGTCCGTCACCCCGGAAATTTCTTCCGGCTACCTCTCCTCCGTACTCAGAACCACTCTTGTCAGCGGCATTATTATTCTAATTATCGACCTACTAATTGGCATTCTATAAAAATTGCCAGAGGTCGTCCTTACATCCCGTCTTTTTAGAATAAAACGCTGAATCAGGAAACAAGGTAATGACCTCTGGGAAACCGGACTGTACACAAAAATCCCAAACCGTCATTTACCATGAATCATCCATATCACAAAAACCGCACGCAAAAGCCCAAGGCATGTGTCTGTTTTTCGTATGGATATTCCATCTGACCTGCCCCAAAACAACGGAGTCACACAGATGAAATGTCCATGACCGGGCACCACCCGTATACACAGGAGCATGATTAAAAACGTCATGGACATTCTATATGACCTTAGAAATCCAACATTTTAAACAGATGAAACACTCCGAAACAACCTCCTCAGCAGCAACAAAAACGATTACACAGATGCCCGCTACCAACGGCACGGCTGCCACGGCGGCGCATGACACCGGTGTCACGGTAAAAAAAGAGCTCAACGGCGGCGAGATCCTTATCCAAAGTCTCCTGGACCAGGGTGTCGACACCATTTTCGGTTATCCCGGCGGCGTTGTGCTTGGCGTTTACGACTCACTTTTCAAGACACCGCAACTGCGTCATATCCTGGTGCGGCACGAACAGGGCGGGACGCATATGGCCGACGGTTACGCACGCGCCACCGGCAAACCCGGTGTCATACTTGCCACATCAGGTCCCGGTGCCACCAACACCGTCACCGGCATCACCACGGCCATGATGGACTCCATCCCCATGGTCGTGCTCACCGGACAGGTCCCATCCACCCTCATCGGTAACGACGCCTTCCAGGAAGCCGACATCATCGGCATGACCCGTCCGATCACCAAGCACAGCTTCCTGGTCACCAGGGTCGAGGACCTTGCCGATGCCATCCGCGATGCCTTCTACATTGCCACATCCGGCCGGCCCGGACCGGTGCTCATCGACCTGCCCAAGGACATGCTCTTTGCCAAGGCCGACTATAAAAAACGCACGCCGCAGGTATCCATGAGAGGATACCAGCCGCAGACAAGAGGCAATTCGGGGCAGATCCGCAAGGCTGCCGAGCTGATCAACGTGGCCAGCAGGCCGTTGCTCTACGTCGGCGGAGGCGCCGTGATGGGCGATGCCTGCAAGGAAGTCATAGAGATCGCGCGGAAATGCCGCATCCCGGTCACCACCACCCTTATGGGACTGGGCGCCTTCCCCGAAAGCGACCCGCTCTCGGTCGGCATGCTCGGCATGCACGGCACCTGGTACGCCAACATGGCCATCCAGAAATGCGATGTGCTGATTGCCGTAGGCGCACGGTTCGACGACCGGGTGACCGGCCGGGTTGATGCCTTTTCACCCCTTTCGCGCAAGATCCACATCGACATCGACCCCTCCTGCATCAACAAGAACGTCAGCGTGGAAGTGCCGCTGGTCGGACATGTGAAGGAGATCCTCACCGAGCTCAGCAAGCAGGTTGGACCTGTGGATACGGCCGACTGGCTTTCCACCATCGACCAGTGGCGCCGCGAGCATCCCCTGCGCTACGAGCCGCGCGACAATGAGATCGCCCCGCAGTTCATGATTCAGGAGATCTCACGCGTCACTAAAGGCGAGGCGATCATCACCACCGATGTGGGACAGCATCAGATGTGGGCGGCACAGTATTACCAGTACAACCATCCCAAGTCGTGGATCTCTTCCGGCGGACTCGGAACCATGGGCTTCGGCTTCCCGGCTGCCATTGGCGCCGCCGTAGCCCGTCCCGACCGCGACGTCTGGTGCATCGCCGGTGACGGCGGGTTCCAGATGACCTCCATGGAGCTGACCACCGCCGTGGCCTACAACATCCCGGTCAAAATAGCCATCATGAACAACGGATACCTTGGCATGGTGCGCCAGTGGCAGGAGATGTTCTACGGCGGACGCTATTCCCACTCCTTCCTTGAGGAAAGCAACCCCGATTTCGTGAAGATGGCAGAAGCGTATGGCGCCGTCGGTTTCCGGGCCGATACTGTGGATGAACTCCGTGACGTGCTGGAACAGGCACACGCCATCAAAGACCGCCCGGTGGTCATGGACATCCGCGTGAGCAAGGAAGAGTGCGTCTACCCGATGATCCCGCCGGGCGCGGCCGTCGACGAACAGATCGACTCACCCATCCCGGTGAAACCCTGAAAGCCCGCAAAGCAGCCAATCCGGAAGCCGCTGCGAAACGGCACACATCCACCATCCACAATGCACCCAAACAGCAGACACATACCCGGTTGCCGCAACTACCGACCCCTCACCCGAACACCAGAAAAATCCAAACGATGACAGCAGCAGCCAAAAAAGAACGGAAGCACACCATCTCAATGAAGGTCAAACACAACTTCAACGCCCTGGCCCGCATCGCCGGCCTTTTTACCGGGCGCGGATTCAACATTGACAGCATCAGCATCGGCGAGGCCGAGGAACCCACCATGGCCAGCTGCACCATCACCACGCAGGGCGATGAGCGCATCATCGACCAGATCATCCTTCAGCTGGACAAGCTGGTGGATGTGGTCAGCGTCGAGGACCTGACGTTCCTGCCCCATGTGGAGCGCGAGCTGGCCCTGATCAAGGTCGCGTCCACCAAGGAGAAACAGACCGAGATCATACAGGTAGCCAATGTGTTCCGGGCCAAAGTCATCGACATCAGCCCCGAAAGCCTGACCATCGAGATCACCGGGCGCAAGGACAAGGTGGATGCGGCCATAGGCATGTTCGAACCGTTCGGGATCCTGCAGGTAGCGCGCACCGGATCGGTGGCCATGAAACGCGAATATCAGCCCAGGGACTGACCGCAGGCCACTCATGCCTTCAACAGCTTCTATCCCATCAGAACCGACTTTTTAAACAACGACACCCAACTTAACACAAACCCAAATCCTAATTTTCAACCCTGCAAGATGAAATTATACTACGACAACGATGCCGACCTCTCCATCCTGAAAGGCAAAACCGTGGCTGTGCTCGGTTACGGAAGCCAGGGACATGCCCATGCGCTGAATCTCCACGAAAGCGGGGTATCGGTCATTGTCGGTCTGCGCAGCGACAGCCGTTCGCGTGAAAAAGTACAAAAAGACGGCCTCACCGTATATGAAACCGCCGAAGCGGCCGCCAAAGCCGATATCGTGATGGTGCTTCTTCCCGATGAAAAACAGAAAGAAGTCTACGAAAAGGATATCCTTCCGAACCTGCAGCCGGGCAACACGCTGGCTTTCGCCCACGGCTTCAACATCCATTTCAACCAGATCGCGCCTCCCGAAAACATCGGCGTCTTCATGGTAGCCCCGAAAGGGCCGGGACACCTGGTCCGGCGCGTCTACACCCAGGGAGCCGGCGTGCCCTGCC
>SKNL01000142.1 GCA_007120555.1 Balneolales bacterium | reverse complement strand
GCTTCTTCGCGGATGCGTCCAGCATCCTCCAGACGCGCAGTGCGCCGTTCTTCCGCATCCCGGTACCGCTTTTTCTGCTCATCGGTTTCCGGGATGACCTCCGGCACCGGAAGCGTGCTGCCATGCCTGTCGACAGCCACAAAGGAATAGAACGTGCTGGCACACAACCGCTTTTCCCCAGTGTCCAGGTTCTCGGCGATGACGCGCAAGCCGATCTCCATGGATGTCCGGAAGGCGCGCGTGACTTCGGCTTCCAGGTTCACGACCTCCCCCACCCGGACCGAGCCGACGAACTGGATACGGTCCACGGTGACGGTCATGGCATAAGTGTTGCTGTGGCGCCGGGCCGCGATGGCCGCGCACATGTCCATCCAGTGCATGAGCACCCCGCCCATGAGCGTCCCCAGCGTATTGCTGTCTTCGGGCATCACAAGGCGGTGCATGACCGAACGCGACTCAACCACGGTTTTTCTTTTTCTGTTTCCCATTGTGTCTGGATACGTTTGTGCGGAACCGGACCGTTTCGGGTGGAACCGCTGTTTCATGATTGCGCGGCAGCGTCTTTTTGCGAAGCGGATACGCTCCCGGAAACGCCTCTCCAATAATACGAAAAAACCCGTTTTTGTAACACTCGGGCCGGTTTCATAACTTTACATCTGTTGTAAACCTTTATCATCCCCCTTTTCACATACCTGTTATGACCACTGACCAAAGCAACCCAAGTCTTGAGATCCGGCCACTTGAACTGAAAGATTACAAGGCCGTCAAAGCACTTCAGCTCAGATGCTTTCCGGACATGGAGCCCTATGACTACCATTCCTTCCGGTCCCAGATCAAGCACTTCAAGGAAGGCCAGATCGGTGTATTCTTCGAAGGCAAGCTGATCGGATCAAGCAACAGTCTGATCCTGGACCTCGACGAGTACTCTTTTGACCACACCTGGGAAGAGATCTCCGATGACGGGTACATCCGCAACCACGATCCCGAAGGCGACACGCTCTACGGCATCGAAGTGATGGTGGACCCGGAATACCGCGACATGAAAATCGGCCGGCGCATTTACGAGGAGCGTACCGAACTGTGCCGCCAACTCAATCTGCGGCGCATCCTGGTGGGCGGCAGGCTGCCGAACTACCACAAGCACCAGGACAAGATGGACATCTACACCTATGTCCGTTCGGTCATGAACAAGAAGGTATACGACCCGGTGCTCACGTTCCAGCTGCAGAACGACTTTGTCGTCAAACGCATCATCACCAACTACCTGAACGAGGACAGTGACTCCTGCGGATACGCGGCACTGCTGGAGTGGACCAATTTCGAGTATCAGTCCCATGCACCCAAACAGCGCATCACCTCCATGCCGGTGCGCATCTGCTGCGTACAGTACCAAATGCGCAAGATCTCGAACTTCCAGGATTTTACCACCCAGGTGGAATATTTTGTGGATGTGGCTTCCGATTACAAGTCCGATTTCGTGCTTTTCCCCGAGCTGCTCACCACGCAGCTGCTCAGTTTCGAGGAGGAAAAACGTCCCGGCCTCGCCTCACGAGAACTCAACAAATACACCGAGGCGTATATCGAGTTTTTCCGGGACATGGCGCTGAGTTACAACATCAACATCATCGGCGGATCGCATTTCACGCTGGAAGAGGACAATGTGTTCAACATCTCCTATCTGTTCCGGCGCGACGGTACCTACGAAAAGCAGTACAAGATCCATATCACACCGTCCGAAAGTCTTTGGTGGGGCGTGCAGCCCGGATCCATCCCCAAGGTGTTCGATACCGACCGCGGCAAGATCGCCATCAACATCTGCTACGATGTGGAGTTCCCGGAGATGGCACGCTACGCCGTCGACAACGGCGCCAACATCCTGTTCGTGCCGTTCTGCACCGATGAGCGGCATGGCTTCACCCGCGTGCGCACCTGCGCCCAGGCCCGCGCCATCGAAAACCAGATTTACGTGGCCCTGGCCGGCACCACCGGCAACATCCCGTCGGTCGAGAACATGGCCATCCAGTATGCCCAGTCGGCGATCTTCACCCCGTCCGATTTCCCGTTCAGCCGTGACGGCATCGCCGCGCTTTCCGACGAAAACACCGAGATGGTCGTTTTGGCCGACGTGGACACCGAAGTGCTGCGCCGAACCCGTCACTCCGGTACCGTCATGCCGCTCAAGGACCGGCGCAAGGACCTGTACAGCGTGCAGTTCCGCGATCTGCCCGAGTACAGCAAGATCATGCCGGACGATCCCCCGTTCGACCCGGAAGGGGACGAGGATTTTGAATAAATAACGATATCCACAACGGTATCCGTAACATCCAGAAGGACACCCGAAACATCGAAAACCGGCACCTGAAACCTCCAAAAAGCAGAAATCGACTGATACCAATCCATTGCCCGACAGAAAACCACCTGATAGAACCCCCTGATAGAAAACAAATTGTCAGATAGCAAGCCAACAGGACAGCCACGGGCACATTCACACTTAGGAACGTCGCCCGCATCGCTGAAAATCAGATCCGCCGGGAAAACGGACATCCCCCATCTTGTCGCGCTCATCAGGGATGCCTTCGCAGAATACGGCCTGGCCATGGATCCGGCCATTGAAGTCCCGGATTTCCTGTCGTTTGAAAAAACCTACGATTTCCGGAAAAAACATCTGATCACAGCGCTTTGGGATGACGAAATTGCCGGGTGCGGAGCCGTAACGATCGATGGCAACGTCGCCTGGATTTCCCGCATCTATGTGCATACCGGATTCCGCAAGAAAGGCATCGCTACCGGAATCATGCAGCGGCTGTCAGAGATCGCTTTGGAATCCGGCACCGGGACCATCGAACTCTGGTCGGACACCCGCTTCACCGATGCCCACCGTCTCTATGAACGTTTCGGATTTACGCAAAGCGGACGCGAACGCGTGTTGCCGGACGATCCCAACGACACGGTCGAGTATCATTTTTTTCGAAATCTTTAGACACCGGCTGTTGTTTACTGATCATTACCGGAAGCGTATCCATAAGAAGTTTTCCGGTCAGCCGAAATCCATCAAAAAACCCGGTTTTGCACATGATTACCATCATCGGTGCGGGTCCCATCGGACTTGCCTGCGGTATTGCGCTGAAAAAACAGGACCTGCCGTTCCGCATCATTGACAAGGGATGCCTGGTCAACTCCGTCTTCCATTATCCGACCAACATGACGTTCTTCTCCACCTCCGACCGGCTGGAGATCGGGGATGTCCCGTTCATTTCACATGGCGTAAAACCCACCCGGCGTGAGGCCCTTGAATACTACCGCCGCGTGGCCGAAAGCTGCGAACTGCCGCTGCAGCTGTATGAAGAGGTCCGCGATGTGCGAGGGAAAGATGGCAGCTTTACCGTATCCACCGAAAAGGGAACCTATGAAAGCAGCAAGGTGATCCTGTCCAGCGGCTTTTACGGACTTCCCCATCGCATGAACGTACCGGGCGAGGACCTTCCCAAGGTGAAGCACTACTACAACGAACCCCATCCCTATGCCTTCATGAAAGTGCTTGTGGTCGGGGCCGGCAATTCGGCGGTGGATGTGGCCCTCGAATCATTCCGTTGCGGATCGGAAGTGACCATGGTCGTGCGCGAACCGCACATCAAGGAATCGGTCAAGTACTGGGTGAAGCCGGATATCGAAAACCGGATCCGGGAAGGCTCCATACGGGCATTCTTCAACTCCGAAGTAACTGAAATCCGCGGAAGGGAAGTGGTGATCCGCACCCCGGATGGTTACCAGACCATTGAAAACGATTTCGTGATGGCCATGACGGGATACAAACCCGATTTCGGTCTGCTGGAACGGATCGGAATCGATTTTACGGGGGAGGAGCGGATGCCGGTTTACGACGAACAGACGCACGAAAGCAACGTTCCGGGAGTCTATCTGGCCGGCGTGGTTTGCGGCGGGATGAATACCAGCAAGTGGTTCATTGAAAACGCCCGTACGCATGCAGAGCGTATCGCCGCTCACATCACATCCACAGGTGTCACATCCAAAGGGGCAGACTCCTGAGTTCAACGCGGCGGGCTCCTGAGTTCTGCGGGACGGGCTCCTGACTTCTGCGGGACGGGCTCCTCAGCAAAAAAAAAATGGGGTAAGCGATCTGCATCGCACCGCTCAACCTCCGGCCGCTGCTACCTTCCGGTCCTGACGGAGTTGAGAGGGAGCTGGTCGTGCAGGACTTACCCCATATACCGAACGAAACAGTCCCATCGTTTATTCCGCATGAGCCTGTTTCCTCAAAGTGGAGCTACGGGGATTCGAACCCCGGACCTCTTGCATGCCATGCAAGCGCTCTAGCCAGCTGAGCTATAGCCCCG
>SKNL01000220.1 GCA_007120555.1 Balneolales bacterium | reverse complement strand
GTGATAGCGTACCGCCAAGCATGCCGGCCATGCCGGACGGCAGTCCGCGCTGCTGAGTGACCGGAATGAATGTGCTGCTGGATTTGTACGTGTGCGGCCATACCAGGCTGATGATCAGCGCGATCAGCGTGATGGAAAACACCAGCTTGATGATGAAGAACTTGTGCTTTGCCAGGGCTATGAGAACATCCAGGATGTTGATCTCTTTCTGATTTTCTGTGCTCATTATTTCAGTTGGAATTGCGGGGGATCCGGGTTGAGGCTTAACGGGTAACGGCAATGTAAGCCGTGATAATACTTGTGATGGTGGTAAGGCCGGTCATGATCAGCTGGATGTTGCTGTTGCGCTGGGAGCGTTTCTGCAAGTCATAGGCTCTCGCCGCCTGAAGTTCATCGAACGGGACCCGGTCGACAAAAACAAGATCGCCGGGTTCCAAGGTAACATCATCCGGATGATACCATGCTTCATTTTTTGCCTTGATGACAAAAATGCGATCCTGGTCAGCGGCAAGCGCAAAACCACCGGCCTGACTGATATACCCGTCAGAGTTTCTGCCCGGATCAAAATTGTAATAACCCGGATCATTGACCTGCCCGAAGACAAATACTGTGCCTTCGCTCTTTGGGATATGGAGACGGTCACCATTAAACAGTTTTACCTCTTTGAGCTGGTCATCGTCAGTTAAGTCAATATTTACACGATTTTGAATCAATTGTGCCTCAAGATCGAGATATGCAAACCCCTCTGCAAACTGGTCGGATGTCCTCCTTAATCTGGACGGGCTGAATGAAGGGCGTGTTCCGTATTCGGTCTGTCCGGGTTGCGTGCGCAGCATATAGGCGGCATGAGGCATGGCCTGGTTGGTCAGACCACCGGTAAGCTGCATAAGTTCATATAGGGTGGTTGCGCCATCTTCTATGGGAAAGCGTCCGGTGAAATTGGCCTCGCCATATACCTGGACAGTATGAGTTGCCCGTTTTTCCCGGTCATAGGGAATGATTAGCCGGTCATTCGGCTGGATGTCATAGCTGGCAATGGCTGTGGAGTCGTCCAGTATGAATTCCTGAAGGCCCTGGTCGGTCCGGCGCACCACCCGCAGGTGATGATCGGTTGCATCGTAGGTTTTGCCGCCGGCCATGCGTGTCAATCGCTCCACACTGTCATCTTCCCGAAATTCCAGTTCGAGGTCCCGGTGAACGGCCCCACTGATGGAAACGCGCGGATTGTAAGCATAAAACCGGTTGATATGGATGATGTCACCCTCTTTAACGACGGGGTTGGCTTCCTCATCACCGGTCCTGAGGTAGCGGATCAGGTCTGCCGTCTCCACCGTACCGTCTATGCGGGTGATACTGATGTTGCGAAGAGCAAACTGGTTGCTGCCAACAAACTCATCCGGATATTTGTTGGCCAGCATCCTCATGGGCGAAAGGGGGTCATCGGCTGCAAGGACCTGCTCTTCCTGACCCTCTGCCATGGTTGGCTGGAAGAAGGAATGGTATATGGCCTGGTCAACCCGTGTCTGTGCCAGTACGAGATGCGGACCGGTATGGGGTACGTTGCCTACTACATGGATTTTCACCGCCCGGGGCTGCTCCAGGAACAATTCGACCCTTGTATCGGGCAGCTCCCTCTTGACCCGTTCCGCGATCAGTTCGGCCGCTTCATGAAAGAGCAGGCCGCGCACCGTTACCATGCCGGCTTGGGGCAGAAGAATTACTCCGTGGCTGTTAACGCGCAGGCCGCGATAGGTGCCGGACACGTTTCCTTCCAGGGAAAGCCCCAGAAGATCACCGGAATCCAGCCGGTAGGTTTCAATGTCAAGGTGCGATTCGTAAAGCCTGGTCATGGCCATCTGAATACCTATCTCATCGAGATAGAAAAACCGGTCAAAGTTTCGGCTGAACTGAATGGTCATTGGCCGTTCATCGTCCTGCGCCATGGCAGGCGCCGGCAGGATTCCCGTCAGAGCGATGGCTGCGAGTGACAGAATGGTAATGTGGACTCGGAAAGACATATTGGGGAGTTTGGTTATATGAACGATTCTGGAAATAGCATCCTGAACAGGTGCCGCCGCTCTGATTGCTACGACAAGGCTCGTCCTCTTTTCTGGCGCGAGAGCATGATTCCGGCAATGGTTAACAAGCTTCCAATATACTGCAAAACGTGCAGTTTTTCACCCAGAAAAATGAGTCCGAAGAGCACGCCGAGCACCGGCACCAGGTTCTGGTAGGTTGATGTGCGGATGGCACCCACGTTTTTGATCCCGAAGTTCCAGATCAGGTAGGCCAGGCCTATCGCAAACAGCCCGCTGTATGCGGCGCCGCCCCAGGAGACCAGGGAGACGGCCTGGTAGTCGAGCCGGATAAGTGACGGTATCGCCACCAGGATCAGCAGCGTCCCGCCGGTCGTCATCACCATGGTGGCAAGCGTGAGCGGCGAGTAGGTCTCCAACAGGGAGCGCGAAAGCAGCGTGTATACCGCAAACACCATGGCCGCCGAGACGATGATCGCATCACCCAGGACCGATTCGGCACGGAGGTTGAAGCCCTGTTCGCCAAATCCCATGATCAGCACCACACCCGAAAAAGCGGCAAACACTCCGATCGCCTGCGTCCGGTACATCTTCTCGGCGGTAAACAGGTGGGAAAAAACGGCAATCCACACCGGTATGGTGCCCAGCATCACCGCCGCGTTGGATGCAAAAGTCCGGTCAATGCCAACGATAAACAGCATCTGGTAGACCAGGTTGCCAAGCAGTCCGAGGAGCGCAACTTTGCCGAAATCCTTTCGCGCTATCCGGATCCGCATCCCCCGGAACCAGACCACAGCCCACATGAGCCCGATCCCGAGTGCAAAGCGGAAGGCATTGAACGAAAGCGGATCGATCTCGTCGAGGCTGTATTTAACCACTGAAAAGTTCAGGGCCCACACCACGACGATGAAAAGGAGCATCAACTCGGCAAGGGATCGTCCGGACGGTTTTGGGTTCATGAATTGCGAGGTGTCACTTAGAGGTGGCCGGCTGAGCGTATGATATCGAAATTTTGTATTTTAAATGCTTCTAAAAACTTCGGCCGGCACCAGGCAGAATCCGGTTGAATGGTCACGGATGATCGTCGGGCGACCGGCAGAAATCCGCTTTCAACACCCTGCATCCGGCCGCAAACCCGCCAAAAACAACATTATTGTGATACAACGCATCCAAACCGTATTTCTTCTTCTTGTGCTGCCCGTAAATATCGGGTTCTATTTCACCCCCATGTTTTCCCACGCCATGCTGGACCCGAGCGGATGGCTGAGCAACGGCCTGATCGCCGCGCTGCTTTTTTCCATGGCTCTCAGCGTGTATGCGGTGTTCCTGTTCGGCGACCGCCTGAACCAGATGCGCTGGGTCAAGCGTGCCATGTTTTTTCAGCTGATCGCCATCGGCATGAACATCGGCATTTTCTTCACGGTCGGACGCTTGGGGATGAACCTGCTCACCGAGATGTTCTCGGTCGGACTGCTGGTGCTTGCCCTCGTTTTCCAGTACCTGGCACTGCATTACATCGATAAGGACGAGAAACTGGTGAAGTCGATGGACCGGATCCGCTGACCGCGTTTTTCCACAAACAGGCAGCGGAAGTATATCGACAGGCATGTGAGGTGCAAATGCATGTCGTCCGTGTATCACAACCCGATCCGCATCTTATAAAGGCACCCGGCCTATGCAGAATGAACCCCAATCCATGGTGACCACCCGCGTCGTGCTGCTGCTCGCCCTGGGGATGGCCTCGTTCGCCTTCGCCCCCATTTTTGTGCGTATGGCAGGAGAGAGCGATCCGCTGGCCCTGGCCGCCATCCGTACCGTCACCGCCGCCCTGGTGCTTGTTCCTTTCTGGTTGCTGCGCACCAGCCGGGCCGTAACCTTTTTCAACCGCCGCGATAATCTCGCAGCCACCATGGCCGGGGCCATCCTGGGGTTCCACTTCATCTTCTGGATCCTGGCCATCCAGAACACCACCGTTGCCTCGGCCTCCATCCTGGTGACCATCCACCCCGTGATCCTCATCCTGATCGAGGCCGGATTCTTCCGAAGGGTCTTCCCGCCGCTGGTCTGGCTGGGTGTCTTCGTCGCTTTCTCCGGATCGGTGCTCCTGGGCTATTCCGACGCCCGGGCCGAAACCCTTTTTGAACATGCTCTTCTGGGGGATATGTACGCGCTGATCGCCGCGGTGCTGTTCGCCCTGTACTTCCTGATCAGCCAGCATCTGCGTCAGAAATCGGACTGGATCAACTACGTTGTGCGTGTCTACGGGGCCACAGGAATCACCTGTCTGGCCGTGGCACTGCTGTCCGGGAGCGATTTTCGGGTGGAACCGG
>SKNL01000042.1 GCA_007120555.1 Balneolales bacterium | reverse complement strand
TGAAAGCCGATATCGAAAAGCATCATCGGATCATGGACCAGAAGCAGCAGCGCTGCGGCGCCAAGGATGTTCATGGATGTGCCGGGTTTATGGAACAGCCGGGCAAGCATCATGAAAAAAGCCATCAGCGAGGCGCGTGACACGGATACGGAAAAGCCGGTGACACCGGCATAGCAGAGCAGGAGGGATCCGCCAAGCGCAAGCCCGGCAACCCGGAGCGCCGGCGTTCTGCGGAACCAGGGGAGCACAAACCAGACGGGCATCAGGATAAAACCGACATGCATCCCGGAGACGGCCATCAGGTGTGCCAGCCCGGCCCTGGAAAAACCGGTGCGCAGCCCCGGGTCCAGGTCCGACCGGTCGCCGAGGATGATGGCCCGCGCCAGGCCGGAGTTCTCATGGGAGAACAGCCGGTTCAGCGCGGTGCGGATTCGGATCTGTTGCCGTATCCAGAAGGGAGGATCACCAGCTGGATCCAAAAGCAGGATGTCGGATACAAATACCTGGCTATGGATATCGCGCCGTGAAAGAAACGACGCGTAGTCAAATTGATGGGGGTTGCGTGGACGGGGAAGCGGCTGCAGGTCGCCGCTGAAATGCAGACTGTAACCGGCTGCGCCCTGCAACGAATCGGACCGGACCAGGACCTCGGTCCGGAAAGGACGCCTCCACGTCGGAAGGCCATCGATACGTACGGAATCGACCAGTACGGTCATCATGCGGTTGCCGGAACGTGTGGACCGGTCGTCAAGAACCATCCCGCAGAACACCACCATGTCCGGGTCGAAATGCTGCAGCAACAGTTCTTCCGAGGCCAATGGCAGGTAGCGCATGATCGGGCCGGAAGCGACCGTTGTTTGCGGGGTGTGGAAACGATAGGACTGCATCACGCCGAAACCCGTAATGCAGGCGAGATATACCAGGGGAATGCCCAGGAAACGGAGGGAGTGAAGGGAATGAAGTACTGGAAGGCGGCTGGAAAGCAGCGGTATGAACAAGCAAAACAGAATGCCGAGGGTGAGCGCGGACAGAAAAAAGCCGGTCATGAGCTTCGGATCGGCGGGGATATCCCACGATGCCAGGGACCAGACCGGCATGCTGCCGGCATCCCGGAGAAGGATGCTTTTCCCGGCGTCCGTAACCCTCAGTGCGACCTGAGGCGGGCCAGGTGCAAGCGCTCGTCCAACAGTAATACCCACGGCATAGAGCAGGGCAATACGGAGCAGAGGGTATCCTCCGGGGTGGAACGGAATCCTTTTGGGTCCAGACATACCGGGACAGTCGTAGTGAGATAGCGTTTGGCTTTGGTATGCTAATCAGAGCATTCCGGACCGGATTCCTTACGCTGTTCCGGTGATAAAAGCACATCTTTGCAGTGCAAGCAACAAAAAGGAGAAAGGCAGAAAGGAAAGAAGCGCCGGATCGGCGATCAAAGCTGGCTCTGGAAAAAGCCGCGGGTCTCCTGGACGTGAACAGCAATGTTGTTTCGCAATTCGAACAGGCGGCGATGCAGTTCAAAGTAGTCGGCCCGGATCAGTGGGTTTTCACGCAGGCTTTGCAGGTGCATAAGTGTCAGGTTGGCCCTTTCCAGCGCCTTTTTGCAATAGGCGATATTGGCACCGAGCACTTCCACGTCAAATCCCATGGAATAGGCGGCAGCGAGTTTCGTGCTGATCAGAAGGACCTCGGACACCAGGTGGATAAATCCGGGATGGTCCATGTAGTGCGGCTTGCTGTCGTTGAAGACGAGCAGGTCGGCTGCAAGGTCCCGCGCATCGGTATAAATGGCGATGTTTTCCAGCGATGCATATTCATAGGGGGTCTCATCCTGTGACTCCTCTTCAAAAATATCCTCGAAGATACTTTCCAGATGCTCGTCCTCATCGTCGATCGCATCATCCCCATCTTCCGGTTCTTCGTGGACGTCGCCGGCCTCTTCGGGATCCCACTCATCCAGCTCCTCGTCATCCATGAAGAGGGGATCATCCATGTCATCCTCCTCCTCCTCCGTCTCATCATCCATCGGGAAATAGGACTCCTCGAGCAGCAGCTCCTCCTCGATAAATGCATCGACGGCATCCAGCTTGGTCGGGAAATCCCTGATATGGGTCAGCCAGCGTGGATGGTCGCCGGGACCGGATTCGATCAGTTCGCGCAGGTGTTCGTGGCGCCTGGACATCTCATTGATATGAGATTCCCACTGATGTTCGTCCCAGATGTGTTGGTGTTCAGAAGAAAACATGTCGGGTTTCGTTTGAATCTGCTTGCAAAACAAAATACGCAATAGAAACGAGACGGTTGCCGGTTTATTTTCAGTTGGAAAAACAATGCTTCCCGGAATGGGTTTGGTATGTGCAAGGCCTTGATGCGCAATGGATCCGGAGTGCCATGCCGGGGGCTGTCACAGTTCGGCGAGCACTCCTTTCATCACCTGTGTCATTTTCGGTTCGGCCAGATCCGCGGCAGCGAGGATATCCTCCATCCTGACCGGCTCAAGCGCGTCGGGGAAGCACTCGTCGGTGATGACCGAAATGCCGAGCACCTTCATGCTCATATGCACGGCGGCGATCACTTCCGGGATGGTGCTCATGCCCACGACATCGGCGCCGATAAGCCGCAGAAAACGGTACTCCGCGCGGGTTTCCAGTGTGGGTCCGGCCACGGATGCATAGACACCCTGATGCATCTTGATGTTGTTCTCAAGCGCCACTTTTTCGGCGATAAAAATCAGGTCGGCCGAATAGGGCTCGCTCATGTCTGGGAAACGGACGCCCAGCTCATTGTCGTTCTGGCCGATCAGGGGATTGTCCCCCAGGAGGTTGATGTGGTCGGTTATGCACATGATATCCCCCCGGTGGAACAGCGGGTTCATACCGCCGCAGGCGTTGGATACCATCATGGTCCGGGCGCCAAGGGCATGCGCGACGCGGACCGGGAACACGATCTGCTGCATGGAATAGCCCTCATAGAAATGGAAGCGCCCCTGCATGGCCACGACCTTTTTGCCGCTCAGCGTGCCGAAAAGCAACCGTCCGGCATGGCTCTCCACCGTTGATACGGGGAAATGCGGAATATCGGAGTAGGAGATAGCGGCGGACACGTCAATTTCCTCGGCCAGGCGTCCCAGCCCGGTGCCAAGAATGATCAGAAAGTCGGGCTTGATGTCAGTTGACTTTTCCAGGTATGCAAGTGCCTCATCCCGTTTTGCACGAAACACCTGCACGGTTTCCAATTCAGGCATGGTTTTTTAATTGCGTTGATTAGTCGTCCATGTCGTCAATGAGATCGTCGAGATCTTCGGCGCCGGGGACGTGTGAGGTAGTTCTTGGTTTCCTTTTTTTCTCTTCTGCACCGGCCCCGTTCTTGGCTTCGGGGCTGTCTTCGGCATCTTCCCTGGGCAGCGAAAACGTTGAATGATCGTCGCGCCGGAACGATTCGAGTGATTCGGTGGCCAGTTCCAGGTACGATTCCATGCCCCGGATGATCTCGTGACGCCGTTCCAGCAGGCGCTGGATGCTCTGCCGGATGGACTGCCGCCGCTGCTGGCTCTCGTTAACGATCTTTTCCGCTTCCAGCTCTGCCTTGGCAATGCGATTCTGGGCTTCCTGCTTGGAACTGTTGATGCGCTGTTCGGCCGACTCCTTGGCTGTCTGCAGTGTATCATGCAGGGCCTCCTCCACTTTCTGATAGTGCTGAAGCTTCTCATTGAGCCGCTGGATCTCTCTGTCCTGCTCCCTGCACCGGTTTGAGAGGTGCTCCCATTCGTTCGATACGAGATTCAGAAAGGATTGCACCTCAGCCACATCGTAGCCGCGCAATGATTTGGCAAAATTCTGCTGTTTGATCTCAAGTGCTGATAATTTCATAGTGGTCTTCCGGCTTTGGTTCAACACTCAATTTAAGAGTGTGCGTGCAGCAATACAACACCAAAGCAGAACAGAACCTGAGTGAAACAGCTGTTTCAGAGCAGTTTGTTTTTCAAGGTCCGGTCATCGCTTTCATCGCGGGACTGGCCGCCGGTGTCGGGATTGCCAAGGTCCGCATCCACAATGATCGTCTCCAGGTTCTGCACCCGCTTGACGAGCTGCTCATGGCGCTGTTCGAATTCCTGCAGCTTGCGGATGACGGCATCGCTTTGCGCGGGCGCCCGGCGGGAAAGGATGGCATCGCGGATGAGCTGTATTATTTTCAGGACGATAAAACCGCCGACTCCGAAAACGGCAATGATGGCTACGATCGGAAGCAGTATATCGTTTGAGAGAAGAAATAATGTGGGTGTCATGGTCAGTTGAATAAAGTGGCAGTTTGCGTGGTTTCCGGCCAGCCGGATGCGGTGGTCTTTTCAAATCATACGGAAAGACGGGCCCGGCGGTTACACATTATA
>SKNL01000182.1 GCA_007120555.1 Balneolales bacterium | reverse complement strand
GTGCCTTTGGTCACCCTGAAGAGCACGATATTTGTTTCGACATGTCCGGGATCGATGTGGAAACTTGTTGAACCGGCCAAGGCTTCCGCCAGTTTCTTCGCCTTTCTGTGATCACCCTCCAGTTTCTCAAAATGGTGATCCAGGGCATAGGATGCCGCTGCAGCAAGCATTCCCGCCTGCCTCATTCCCCCTCCAAGGATCTTGCGGAAACGCCGGGCCTTTTTGATCACGTCCTCCCTGCCAAGCAGCATGGATCCGACCGGCGCACCCAGTCCCTTGCTGAAACATACGGACATGGTATCACATACCGCCCCATACTCCCGAAGCGCGGTCCCGGTTGCAACGGCCGCATTCCAGATCCTTGCCCCATCCAGATGCAAGGCGAGACCCTTTTCACCGGCAAGCTGATACAGATCTTGCATCACATGAAAAGGATAGCATGTGCCGCCCCCCTTGTTGGACGTATTTTCCAGCGCAACAACACGGGTATGCGGATCCCAGTCGTTGCGGTTGCGGATAGCCGACCGGACCAGCGTGGTGTTCAGGACGCCGCGCTCACCGGGAAGGGGCCGAAGCTGAATCCCGGAAATGAGTCCGCCCGCCGCCCCCTCTGAGTGGAATATGTGGGCGTTTTCATCGATGATGACTTCGTCGGCCGGCTGCGTGTGCACTTTCAGGCCGATCTGGTTGCCCATTGTCCCACTGGGTACAAACACCCCCTTTTCCATCCCGAAAAGGTCCGCCACTTTCTCTTCCAGTGCAATGAGTCCGGGATCCTCTCCGAACACATCATCCCCGACGGCGGCCTTGTGCATGGCATTCCACATACCGTCGGTGGGACAGGTAACCGTATCACTGCGCAAATCAATCATGATACCTCGCTTTTGTTCTGGGCGGTGGCCAAACCGGTTTCCCTGAGCAGGTCATTTACGGTTTCCATGGGTGTTTTTCTGCTGCGTATCGTTTTGTGAAATCCTTCCGCTGTAATCAGCACCTCCGCCGGAAGCGCCCTTCGGTTGTATTGGGAAGCCATGGTCATACCATACGCTCCGGTGTCACGTATGGCGAGGTAATCGCCCGGTTTGCTTTCCGGCAACGCTCTGTCAAGGCCCAGCATGTCACCGCTTTCACAGA
Organism: Balneolales bacterium; assembly: GCA_007120555.1. Taxonomy (GTDB): domain Bacteria; phylum Bacteroidota; class Rhodothermia; order Balneolales; family Natronogracilivirgulaceae; genus SKNL01. The sequence continues at coordinate 13,849 of SKNL01000182.1, read as the reverse complement.
TGTTTCCCGCAATATGATAGGTCCGGGAAGTTTCATGAGTATCCGCACTGATATTTACAACCTCATGGTACGCTTCATAGAGAGCCGGGCGGAGCAGATGATTGAATCCTGTGTCCGTTCCAAGGAAAACCTTGCGCCCCTGATCCTTGACGGTGTTAACCTGGGTGAGAAGGATCCCGGCCGGTCCCACAATCCATCTTCCGGGTTCAAAGTAAAAGGATACCGGCCTGTTGGTGGCCTCAAGAAATGCCTTCAGCCGATTCGACGCCAAATGTGCGAACCGGTCAAGATCAAAAGGTGTCTCATCATGCCTGTAAGGGATCGGGATCCCGCCTCCGAAATTGATGAAAGCCAGATCATTCAGCACCGCGGATGATTTCAACAGCACCTCGATTTCCGCAAGTATGTTTTCAGGCTCCTGAATCCCGCTTCCTATATGAGCATGGATCCCGCAGATTCGGACACCGTGTTCTCCTGCCACACGAACCGCCTCCGGAACCAGGTCCATCCGGATCCCGAACTTGCTGTCCTGGTTTCCCGTATCCACCTTGGCATGATGCCCGTCGCTTATATCCGGTTTGATACGGATGCTGCATTCCGAACCGGGATACGTTTCACAAAACGCCTTGAGCCTGCCAAGGGATCCGATATTCAGGATCACTCCCTCCTTCGCCGCCCCCCGCATCTCAGCGTCGGTCATGTTGTTTTCCGTATAGAAAATCTGTTTCGGATCGGTTCCCAGTTTCAGGCACAACAGCACCTCCTCATAACTTACCGTATCGAAACCAAATCCTTCCCCGGATATGATACGGATAATGTGTGGGTTGTCGTTTGCCTTGACAGCGTAAAGCCAGGATACCGGAAGGCCGGAAAACAGATGCCGAAGCGTCTGGCAACGCTCACGGATCATGGACTCCATGTAAACATAGGTAGGCGTACCCCATTTCTGCGCAATGGCAAGCAGCCGGTCGGGGTCAACCGGCAAAGACGGATTGTGTTGCATTTATGTAAACGGTTCTGGTATAGAATTCGTAATTTGTACATTCATTCACAGACTCCAAACTTACACATATTTTCCTGTTTGATGAAATGGACATCACAGCTTTCCGCTGTCAGGATTGCCATCCTTTTTATCGTTCTCATTGTGGTGATATCCGGATTGTCCGTTTACTGGACTTTCTACCGTGTTGTTCCTTCCCTGGGGGATACGGTAAGGCTGAGCGGGCTGAGAGGCGAAGTGACGGTCGCATGGGACACCCACCAGGTACCCCGCATCAAGGCAAATCATGAGTCGGACCTGTTTCTTGCCATGGGTTTTATGCATGCACGCGACCGCCTGTGGCAGATGACCAGGAAGCAATACAAGCTGGAGGGGCTTCATTCAAGGGAAATAGCGGAATCCATGGCCGATACCGATCGGTTTTTTCTTACGATGTCATTCGCCGCCATAGCGAAGGAAGTATACCGCCAGCTGCCGCAACCGGAGAAAGTTTTGCTGGATGCCTACGCCGAAGGGGTCAATGCATTCATCGACAAGCATCACCGGCATTTGCCGCCCGAGTTTGCCCTGAGCGATGTGCAGCCGATAGCCTGGGAACCATGGCATTCCATCGGTGTATTAATTCTCTGGAGCTGGGACCAGCAACAGGCGTTCTGGGCAAAACCAGCAATGGCTAATCTTCATTACATTGAAGACGGCACGGCCATCCGTGCACTGAGCGGAATGGACAATGCCAAAGAGCTTTTATGGGGCTCCGATCAACCTTCCATGGAAGAAAACGCATACATTTCACTTCTGGATGACTTCTACCTTTTTTCGGAAGCCGCCGCTCCCCTCCGCAGCGGCTTGACGGGAACCGGGGCAGCCTTTGCCAGGACCGGAGCAAACCCATTCGGTCTACTGACCTTTACCAGGGAGTCGCTGCTGACGCTGCCTGATACGGGATACGAAATGGTACTGCAAAAGCAAGACAACTGGTCCCAAGGAGTAACGATACCGGGTTTGCCGGTTTTCATCGGCGGGCAGAATGAACATCTTGCCTGGAAGATACTGCCGCTTATTTCCGATAACGGCCTTTTTTTTACAGGTGAGCTGTTCCATGATCCGCCAGCAGGGCCTGTAGACTGGGAAAATGATCCCGATATCGAATCCCGCCTGAATCCAAATCTGAGCCTTGATCGCCACATCCTTTCGCTGAGGAATGGAGGCGAGCTTCTGGTTGTAACCAAAAGGGCGGGTCACAGGCCTGTCGTGGCTGTCTCGGAGGAATACAACCGGTATCTGGCTTTTGAATGGGCTGGCCCGGTTGAAACAGATGATATTGCTGCGCTTTTCAGTATCAGGAACGCCTCCGGACCGGGGCAACTGCAGCGTGCTGTCGAGTCACTTGCCATACCACCGGTTCAGGTACTCTATGTCACTACCGGCGGACAAACCGGGCGGATCACAGGTGGAAAACTGATCGCGGATCCCCAGCCGTTCCGGATCAAAGAGGCAGGGGAAAGCGACACCCTGGTTTCAACCATTGACGCTTCATTAATTATACCTCATCAGCACAATGCTGCCGGCAATCCGGTCACATTTATCGAACAACCCGTCCCCGCACACACAAATGCAGGCGAAAAATGTCTGTTTGCCCCTCCCTGGAACAGATCTGAAAGACTTCTGCAGTTACTGGAGCAGACCCCGGAAGAACGGCTGGTCCCTGACATCATCGGACAATGGGCAAACGATACATATTCTTCATATGCTGCGGAATTGACACCAATTATCGTCTCATCCCTTGAAGTATCGGCAATGGAGAATGGCACTGATCCTGTAATGGAACTCGTCATCCCCTATCTGAGGAACTGGAACTACAGGTTCGACCCAAGTGAAACAGCAGCGACCCTTTTCCAGCTGTTCCAAAAAACCGCTGCCAGGAACCTGTATCGCCCCTGGTTCGAGGATCGTGCTGTCCAAATGCTTTTCAAAACTCCCAATATCATTCATTCCGCGGTTTTTCAGCTGCTCGTTCACCCGGATAGATGGCCGGACACGCACCCGTATACCCATCGCGAGTGGATTGCTGTCAGCATGAGGGAAACACTGGAGTTTCTGGAATCAAACTACGGCAATGAACCGTACGACTGGCAGTGGAACAGGGTTGTTGATGGCACTTTTCTGCCGTTTCTTTTTGAAGAGACCAGAAAGAACAGCAGATCGGCCCGGTTAGCGGAAAGAAACCTGTTCCAGCCCGAGGGAATGACCGTTTCAGGCTCACCCCATTCCATCAAAGCCATGCATCCGCAGCATAACCGGAACGCTATTTCAACAGCAGCAGGCGTTACCATGAAAGGCATTATGATGGTGCGGCCGGAACAAAGTTATTACTCCGTTTTGAGTACCGGCCAGTCAGGCAACCTCTTTTCCGGACACTTCTCTGACCAGTTTCAGTTGTGGAACCAGGGGATGATGAAGCAACCGGTACGACTGCCTCCCGATCAAACGCACGACATCCAAAATATTCAAAGATTTATACCATGACCCAGGGACCAATGGCCGGACATCGACCGGCTATCGCAATTGTATTTGCATTCACATTTTTACTTTTCAGTCTGCACACGCTTGTTTCTTGCGGATCACATGTGACACTGCCGGAAGATTCCGCAGATGTCGCCGTTGATGACGGAACAGCGCGGTCTTTGCTTCCGGAAGAACGGGAACGCCTGGAACAACTGATGGCGTCCATGACCCTTCGGGAGAAAATTGGCCAGATGTTTGTCGTTGCGGCCCGGGGCGGTTTTTATCCAACAGACGACCCCGCCTGGCAGCGTATGACAGAAGCTGTTGTGCAAAATGAAGTCGGCGGAATCATGTTTTTCAGCGGCAACATCTATGATCAAGCCATAGTAACAAACCATCTCCAACAAAAAAGCCGAATTCCACTTTGGGTGAGTCAGGATATGGAATTCGGCGCGGCCATGAGAATCCCGCAGGCCACCTACTTCACTCCCGCCATGGGTATTGCGGCCACTGGGAATCCCCATTTTGCCTATCAGAAAGGATACATAACCGCCATCGAGGCTTCCTCGCTTGGCATCCATCAGATATATGCACCGGTTCTGGATGTGAATAACAATCCTCTTAACCCGGTGATCAATGTCCGCTCCTATTCCGAAAATCCGGATACGGTTGCCAGGTATGGCATCGCGTTCATGGAGGGTGTCCGGGATGGCGGTGTCATGTCCACCGCAAAACATTTCCCGGGGCATGGCGACACGGACGTCGATTCGCACCTGGACCTGCCCGTCCTTCCCTTTGATTACCATCGTCTCGAAACACTGGAACTGATCCCGTTCCGTGAAGCGATAAGGGCAGGTCTTCCCAGCGTCATGACGGCACATGTCGCTCTTCCTGAAATAGCCCGAAATGCCGGGCATCCCGGAACGCTGGATCCCTACATCACCCACACATTGCTGCGGGACACGCTCGCTTTCGAAGGGCTGATCGTTACCGATGGAATGGGCATGCGGGGCATCCGCAACTTTTTCAATGCCGGCGAAGCAGCGGTTCTCGCCGTAAAGGCAGGCATTGACCAGATTTTGCTCCCTGCCGATCTGACAGAGGCCATGGATGCCGTACAGCTGGCGGTCCTTTCCGGTGAGATAACCGAAGACCGTATCGACGACTCGGTGCGCCGGATCCTGACGGAAAAATTCAGGTCGGGCCTCTTCCGCAATCCTCAGATTGTGGACATCGGCCTGTTGCCTGATGTCGTCAGCTCCAGGGAACATCGGATGATCGCTGATCATATTGCCAAAAAATCCATTACCTTGCTGAGAAACAAGGACCAGCTTTTGCCACTGGACGGCAATCGCTTTAACAGGATCGGCATTGTAAATATCACGGATGGGAGAAGAGAGCCGGATGATCATATTTCCCGAATACTTGACGGGCAATTCCGGGAGGTGCTTACAGTGACGATGTACGCCGGACAGTGCGAACGTGACAGCCTGGATGCTGTCGATGCGATCAATTCTGCCGATCTTGTCATTGCCGTTTCCCACGTTGCTATCCGGACTGCCGAAGACATCAGCCTTGACGACACCATTACCCCATTCATGGATCCCATCTTCCAGAGCGGCCGTCCCGTTATCGCCGTTTCCCTCGGAACACCCTATGCCATCCTCAATATGGCCGAAGCCGACGTGCATCTGCTCGGCTGGTCGCCACGCCAAAGGCAGCAGGCAGCCGTATCAAACGCAATTATGGGACGCGCTTCGATCAACGGCCGGCTGCAGGTCTCCATACCACCGCTTTACACCATTGGTGATGGCATATTCATATCTCCCGACAAAATGGACAGCCTATGAATAATTTAACCTGGGAAGTTCTCGAATCACGATGCTACACCCCCTATTCCGGGAAAACCGATATCTGTTTTATCAGGGGTGACTCCGAAACCCTGTATCCGGGAATTAGAGTGGAAAATGTCTCGTTCCCCCTTTCCATTGATGCCGTGCAGTCTGCTGTTTTTTCCTGTCTCAGTGAGGGGGATTCGCCTCGAACCCTTATCCTCCCGGTACCACGCAATGCAAGGAAAGGGGACAGCGGCGCAACACGGGAAACAAAAAAGACCCATGAAGCGGACTCCGGCCGTAAATTGAAAAAAGCGGCCGTTATGCCTGATCCGTGCCACAACCAACTGGTGCGCTACTGGTGCGATGTTTACGAACTTAAATGCATCGCGAGCGAGCAGCCTGTTCTTGAGAATGGCGGACAGGTGTTCATGACCAGCGAAGCGGTGACAGATATCGACAGGCTTAAAGAACTTACAGAAAGATGCATCATTCCCTACTCCTTGTTTCCCGTTACCGCCCTCCTTCGGACTGATAACGGAATTTTTTCAGGTGTAAACATTGAAACCACCGACTGGCAGAAAGGGCTTTGTGCCGAGAGGGTGGCCATTGCCAAAGCAAAAGCCTCCGGTGCCGGGGCATTTCGGGAAATTCATGTCTATGCCCCTCTAAGTGATTATGTAAGCCCTTGCGGTGCTTGTCGCCAGGTGTTAATGGAACACATGGAGAATGGGGTCATGTACCTGCATCACAGCGATACCGAGTGCTCCCGTCTGTCGGTTTCCGATCTGCTGCCCTACCAGTTCAAAGCCGGGAATCTTGGTCACCATCCCTGAGGTTTGTCATAAAATAACAGTGGCAAAATGAACCGAACATTACAGCCTCCGGCTGACACACAGGAGGATGATTACATCCTGTCATGTGAATTCATTCTGTCCTTATGAATCTCAATTGATTTAAACAGATGAAATACATAGCAGTAATCGATTACGATCGCCTTGACCATCCCCTCTTCATGAAGTCCTTTTCCGAGGCCATGGCCCGGCAGAAGGACTGTACCGGGATTATTTTGCACGGAGACAGCGGGTATACCGACCGCCTGATCCAGACGGGAATAATGAGAGAAGATGCGGTTGTACGCAGCACAAGCGACCTGAACCATCGGATCGTCGCCCTTCTGGCCGACAATGGCGTCTCCTCAGTGGGAGTCAATGGCTACCAGAAAAGCATTATCTCCCTCTCAGGCCCGAAACTGACCATAGACGGACAGTGGATTGATGCCCGGCCTCCCGGTACACATCTGATACTGTCAAATCTGGTCAGGGACGAATCGCATCAAAAGATTACACCGGTTTCACTTCGGGTCCTGGCCGATGCACTCAGTGCCCGGATGGAATGCAGGCCCGTAATATTGTTCTCCCGGGAGGATAGCAGTGATTCTTTTTTTACTGACAGTCCAAAACAGAAGACCAACAGTACAAAGAGCAGGGGCGATTTGCTCAGAATGGTTCCCGGGGAGCTGCTGCCCCCTCCCCAAAACAGCTATCTTGGCACGACCCACTCCTTTGGAAATATGCCTGACACAAGTGGTTTTTACCGTCTCCCTTGAGAAAATCCGCAGAATTCTCGGGCACTTTTTCCAAATATTCACAAATAATGCCATAAATCTGCTTTTTTATATCCTAATTAGCGATTTTTAACTTGACATGTTGGATTGCTTATATTTAGCTTCTACCAAACGGAGGCGAGACGTCTTCTTGTAACATGTAATTCAATTGAAAATTAACGGAGTTAATTCATGAACAGATTCAACGAAATAAAATCTTTGGTTGATGATTTAGAGGTGGATATGGAGAAGTTCTACAGCAAGAGCAACAAAACTGCTGGAACTCGGGCAAGAAAAACACTCCAGGATCTTAAAAAATTGTCTCAGGAAATCCGTGTTGATATCCAAAACAGTAAAAAACAGTAAAAGAAATCACGATTTCTTTTTTTGTCTTATACTTTTGACAAAAGCCATTTCGAGCAATCGATAATGGCTTTTTTTTTTGCACATACTTGCTGCCATGCACGCCATGAGACCGGCAACCGGTCGTCAGCCGACCTGGCGGAATGTACCGCTATTCAAAAAGCGTAAATTTCTGATCGTGTTGCAAGGCAAGTACAGACTCGGCTAAAAAGTCTGTGAGTTGAAGGATATCCGAAACAGATGCCAGTTCTACGGGACTGTGCATGTATCGAAGGGGCAGGGAAACAAGTCCTATGGGTATCCCTCTTTTCTGATAAAAAATACTGTCGGCGTCGGTACCGGTGCGTGATCCGGAGGCTTCCCGCTGAAGCGGGATACCTGTTTTTTCTGCTATCTGTTCAAAATGCTCAAGAACTACCGGGTGGTTGGCGCCGCCATGGTTTATCACAGGACCTTTGCCCATTTTTACCAGCCCGTGCTGTTTGTGATTGATGCCGGGGGTGTCCGTGGCGTGGGTCACATCGGTGACAAAAGCGACATCAGGGTCATATCTATAGGCCATCATACGGGCCCCGAATCCGCCAACTTCTTCCTGGACGGCATTGAGTGCAATTACATTGACGGCCAGTTCCGGGCGCCTCAACTGCAGGATTTCAATAACCCTGGCAATTACAAATCCCCCGATCCTGTTATCCAGGGCGCGGCCGGTAATCAGGTCGTCTGAAAGGAACTCAAACTGCTCGGCAAGCGTGACGGGGTCACCGATGCGTATCATGCCGAGTGCCTCTTCCCTGTTTGAAGCCCCGATATCTATAAACAGGTCGCTCCATTTGGGCAGTTTGTTGTTTTCACGGTCCTGGAGATGAATTGCCGTATTACCGATGATGCCACTGACGATCCCGTCACGACTGTGTATGAAAACCTTGCGGGCTCGGGCAATACCAGGATCGCTGCCCCCTACCCTGTTAATGTACACGAATCCGGATTCATCGACATATTGAACGATCATGCCGATCTCATCACAATGAGCCTCAAGCATCACGGTGATCGCAGACGGGTCAACATCCAGCCGCGCTGCCGCCGAGCCATAGGCATCGGTTTCAACCAGGTCAGCCGCAGACCTGACAAAATCCAGCCAAACCTGCTGCCCGGCTTTTTCGAAACCAGCCGGACTCGGGGTCACAAGCAGATTTTCCAGAAATTCTGCAGTTCTTTTGTCAAATGTCATATTCCTCCAGAGTGTTAGATGTTCCAAAGGTCAAATAATACTTATTTTCACAGACCATTTCAGTACCTTATGATAGTAATTTCAATTGCAACAAGTTTCTGTAAAAATATCATTCACAGACATCGTGGTTTCGGGCGTCCGGCATCGGCGGTATCGTTTCCTTGTGCAGATTACTGGTGCCAGTTATGGATAAATCCACCCAATACAAAATATTCACGGATCCGGTCCACGGTTTCATCCATGTGCCGAAAGGACTGGTTTTGAAACTGCTTGACCATCCTTATGTACAGCGACTCCGCAGGATCCGGCAACTTGGGCTGGCAAATATGGTTTTTCCCGGTGCCGAACACTCACGTTTTTCACATGCCCTGGGAGCACTTGGCCTCATGCAACGGGTGCTTCTCCACCTGAGAGAGCGGGACACCACTATTACCAACAAGGAATTTGAAAGCACGCTGATTGCCATTCTCCTTCACGATATCGGCCACGGTCCCTATTCCCATACCCTGGAAAAAAGCATTATCCGGCACACCCATCACGAGGAACTCACCCTGATGCTGATGGAGGACCTCAACCGCCAGTTTGACGGACAGTTGGATGTGGCCATTGCCATCTTTACCGGTAATTACCCGAAAAAATTCCTGCATCAGCTTATTTCTTCACAGCTGGACATTGATCGCCTGGACTACATCAGGCGTGATGGCATGTTTACCGGAGTGCAGGAAGGCGCCATCGGCATTGACCGGATTATCCGGACCATGCGCGTCCATCAGGGAAATATCGTAATTGACAAGAAAGGCATCTATGCTATCGAAAATTATATCGTCGCACGGCGCCTGATGTATATGCAGGTCTATCTGCACAAAACCGTGCTGGGCGGCGACAAACTGCTTCTCGCCATACTTCAACGGGCGCGGCAACTGATAGAGCAGGGAATTGACCTGCCCTTCTATTCTCCTGCACTGGAATTCTTCTTTAAGGACAAAAAGGCTGCGTCAAAAAAAGTAAACAGAAAGATACTTAACTCATTTGCAGATCTCGATGATAATGATATCTTGATAAATCTGAAGTACTGGCAACATTTTGATCAGGCCGTATTGCGGGATTTATGCCGGCGTTTTCTCAATCGTGGTTTCTTCCGCACCACCTTCCTTGACAGAAAGCCAACGGAAAGACAGATTGCATTCTGGAAAGAACGGACGGCAGATGCACTCAGGCATATGGAGTTGCCAACTGATGAGGAAACCATGGACTGTTACCTGTTCCACGATTTCAGTCAGAGCGAAGCCTATACCTACCACAGTGACGGTATCTGGATACTTCAGAATGATGATGTGGCCGTTGAATTCTCAAAAGCATCTGACAATCAGCATATCCTGGCCTTGACAAAGCCGGTTATCAAGCATTATGTAGTTCATCTCAAAGAAGTATCAATCGACATCTGACCTCATGAGTTACCGAATAATAGCATTTACTCTGGCAGCCGCACTCACCGCTGTTTTCCTGGCAACAGGGACAGACAGCGTCCTGACGGAAACCGGACCCGCCTATGCCAGTTCGGAGGTATCACATCAGCTTTCTGAATTCAGCAAAAAAGATACCGCAGAAGCTCTGAAAATCGGCAAACGTAACTCATATGCCACTCCGGATAAAAAAGACTCGCAATCCCTCCACACGGACAGCATACACCATGACCCCGTCCATTCGGACAGCATCTTGCCGCCCAAAGAATGGACTGGCTCCGATATCATGGCGCCTCCATACTTTGCACGGGTAGCCTATTCACACCAGTGCCTGAAAGTAGAGCGTGACGGGCAAACCCTTGTCCTCCAAAAAAATAAAGAACTGCTTCCGGGCGATATAGTAGAAACGTGCTCCAGGCACTTCGCCCTGATTGACTTCAACCCGGCGGGCACCATGATCCTTTATCCCGCTTCCAGGGCAACCATAGTGTCGGATGGATCTGAGTTGATGCTCAATAGTGCCGAATTGCTGTTCGAAAACGATTTGTCCGAGTCCTCTTTTCCTGATGTTGTTCGCTGCTTTGAAGAAACGCTGCATCACAATCATGACGCACCACCAGTATCTTTTGGAGTTCACTGCCGGGGAGAGTCCGGCATGATCCTTACATCAAAAACCGGAGCCTTGTGGTGGAGTTGTCGTGATACTCCTTGCGAGATTCCCGCCGGCCAGGGCCTGATGGGCCGCATAACATCGGCCAATTATTCCGGAGTCATACTTCCGGCACAGCCACATATCACAACCGCCTATGTCGTTCCGCAACGACAGGAGACAGATCCGGTCCCGGACAGTGATACGGATGCAGCTTCAAAGATTGACTCAAAAGACAAGAGTGGATTTTCAGCAATCATCATGTGGAACGGGGTTGATATGGCGGACCAGTATCTGGTTCATATTTATCAGGATGCAGAGGAGCGGTTCCATCATGTGCTGACGCTTCATCACAAAAACCGATTTACCGCCGAATTGCCCAAGGCAGGCGAGTATAATGTGAGAGTAATGGCCGTAGATTTTTACGGGGTTTCCGGTGAATGGTCCGACCCGTTTTCCTTCACCGCAGATCACGATGAGTTTGTTGGGGAGGATAGTTTGGATGCATTGTCCCCCGGCAATACGGTTCAAAGCGAAAATACAGTTCAAAACCCGTACAGCGACTCACTTCTGCCCGATAACGGCGACCGGCATCTGTAACCGGGGCTTTACGGGAAACCTGCACGATCCTTCCGGGAATCAAGCCCGGCCCTTCCGGGAATCAAGCCCGGCCCTTCCGGGAAATATGCGCGATCAATCCAGGAAGCGTGGCCCGATCCCTCACTGAAACATGCCGGCCCTGAGCACCTTGTTGCAGGGATCGATACGAAGCGCTTCCGGGTGGGATACTGTAATCACAGATTCACCGTCGGGGACCACGACATGCCGTTCCTCTCCATCCCATACTTCCACCGGCATGGGAAAATCGCGGCCTGATGGTACTGACCAGGTCAGGATGAGGCCGTTTTCATGTGTCTGCAGCTGCAGTTCGGGCAAGGCACTGTATCGAAGGTAAGCGTCAAAAAACCATCCAAGATCCCGGCCCGCTGTCTCCTCTGCAATGGCAATAAATTCATCAGTGTCGGTATATCGGGACGGGACAGAGACCCTTTTTCGGGTTTCCTGGCCACCGGTGTCTTCCGGAAAACCGTCCGGATATGTCATTTTTCTGAGGGAGTGGAAAAAGTCATCATCGCCGATCAGTTTTCTGAGTGTGTGCAGCACCCATGCGCCTTTCATGTAGATGTCCCTTCCTTCAAACATCTCTCTCGTAGTGCGGGATTCTTCCGGTGCAATCGGCATGTTGTTCTCAATACGCTCGTAAATACGTTTCATGAAGTAGCGGTACTGTTCTTTTCCATGCAAATGTTCCGCATAAAGCGGCTGCATGTACGTGCCGAACCCTTCATGGATCCAGAAATCCTTCCAATCATACGCTGTCACAAAGTTCCCCCACCACTCATGAGACAATTCGTGATGATGAAGGTCGTCAAAGCCGGAGCCGGTATCGAATACCGTATCATCTTTATACCCTGCTCCATAAGCGATGATGGTCTGATGCTCCATTCCGAAAAAAGGTGCTTCGGCAATCCCATACTTTTCGTGCCTGAAAGGATACGGGCCCAGGAGGCTTTCAAAAAAACGCATATGATCAGCAACCTGATCCATCAATTCCTCAGCCTTCTCCCGGTTTTCAGGAAGCGCCCAGAAAATCATCGGAAACTCCTCTCCGGATATGCTTTGAAAAGGCCGGGCAACCTCCACATAAGGTCCGATATTGATGCTGACAGCGTAGTTGCTGATGGGTGCATTGGTTACCCAGTGAAACGTGTGTGTACCCGGCTGATGCTGAACTACAGATCGCAGGACCCCGTTGGAGGCCGCAATGACCTCTTCCGGAACCGTAATGCGCAGGGATACGGAATCGGCCCTGTCAGAAGGATGATCCTTTACCGGCCACCAGATGTCGGCGCCATTGACCTGACAGGATACGCCTATCCATGGCTTGCCGTCACGGGTCCGCTCCCAGGTAAATCCCCCTTCCCAGGGTGGATTCGGCGCCTTTCGCGGCCTGCCTGAGTAACGAATGCTCAGACTCAGATGGCTGCCGGCATCCAGGGTACCGGGAAGCATTGCCACAACCAGGCCATTCTCATGGTAGAACCCGAGCGGGATATCCGCTTCACCCGGTTGATGATACATCACCTCTGAGACGGTGAATACCGTATCCAGGTGTGCTGCAAACCTGTCGGTTTTCCCGGTGACATGGGCCTGTGTATTAACCACACCACTGATGGTGCTGTCAGCTGGATTCACGCTCAGATTCAGATCATAAAAATGTATGTCCAGGACAGCCTGTTCTTCCAGCAATTTCCCGCCGGAATCAAGGATATTGTTTTCATACTCACTTAAGGGTACGATGACCGGAATATCAGCTGTTGCCGGATTGGAACAGGCGAGCAGCCAGGTCTGCAGAGAGATCATCAGTGCGAAAAATGTTCGGCTCGTCATGCTTGGCGGATTCGTTCAAAGTCAACAAATGTGAACTCGCGCCTTTCTTCCCGATGAACCTCTTTCCAGACAGTGCCGATTTCGTGCCGGTATTCCGGGAAAAAGGTATCCCCATCGTACTCCTGGTGGATCTGAGTCACTTCCAGCCGGTTGCAGACCGGATAGAAGAGCCGGTAAATCTCTGCTCCACCGATAATGAAAAACTTCTTCTGGTCTTTCAACTGTTCGAGTACTTCGTCAAGGCTCCGGCATACTTCCACATTTCCATAGCTCCTGGAACGGCTCAGTACGATGTTCCGGCGATTTGGCAGCGGCTTTTCCCCCAGTTCTTCGAATACACCCCTCCCCATCACTATGGCATGTCCGGTAGTTCTTTTCTTAAAATGGTCCATATCCTCAGGTATGCGCCACGGCAGTGCCCCATCCCTGCCAATGACCAGGTTGGGGTCGTGAGCAACTATCATACTGATGATCTTGCTGTCCATGATTCAGACGGCTACTTCGAAAGCTATGCGTGGATGCGGATTGTAATCAACAAGCTTGAAATCATTGAGCGTCAGCTCATCAATATCGTTGCCTGTGACCTCAAGACGTGGAAGCGGACGGGGTTCCCTTGACAACTGCTCTTTCAGGCCGTCAACGTGATTGACATAAATGTGCGCATCCACAATGGTATGGGCGAAAAAACCGGGCTCCAGTCCTGCAAGTCTGGCCATTGCAATAGTCAGCGCAGAATAACAGGCCAGGTT
>SKNL01000043.1 GCA_007120555.1 Balneolales bacterium | reverse complement strand
CTGCCCGTCCGTCGTTTCATCGCCGCTACCAACGTGAATCACGTGGTGCCCGACTATCTGAGCGAGGGCCGTTTCCACCCGAAACCTTCCCTGCGCACCATATCCAACGCCATGGATGTGGGAGATCCGAGCAATTTCGACCGGATGCTCGACCTGTTCGGCCAGGACCACCGGGCCATGTCCCGCTACATCCATGGAGCATGGTTTGATGACCGGCAAACCAGAGAAGCCATCGTGGATGTATGGGAGCGTTACGGATACCTCATGGATCCGCACACCGCCGTGGGATACCTCGGCTGCAGGCAGCAAACAGCGGAAAATGAACAGGGCCTCATCATGGCAACCGCGCATCCCGCCAAGTTCCCGGAAACCATCACGTCCCTGCTTCCGGATGCACTTGAGACACCCGCGCGGCTCATCAAGGCCTCCGCCGGAAAGAAGCAATCCATTCCGGTGCGCGCGCACATGGATGCTGTAAGAGAGGTCCTGCTGAAAAACTAAATCCCAGGAACCAACGTTTAGGGAGAGAAAGAAAAGCAGTATCTTTGCAAAATTCAGTATTTTGGGCGCAGGATCCCGGGTGGATGCGGCCCGCGACACACAGCAGATTTATCCAAAAAAGCAGTTATGAATTCCAAAGGACGCGTACTGGTGGCCATGAGCGGGGGAGTGGATTCCTCGGTGGCCGCAGTTATGCTCAGTGAGCAGGGTTATGAGGTAATCGGCATCACCATGAAAACCTGGGATTACGCCCAAAGCGGCGGCAAATCCAACAAGGAGACCGGGTGCTGTACCCTGGAATCGATGAACGACGCACGCGAGGTAGCCGGCCGTTTCGGATTCAACCATTTTATCGTCGATATCCGCGATGAGTTCGGTGACTGGGTAATCGAACGGTTCGTAGAAGAATACATGGCCGGACGCACCCCCAATCCGTGCGTGCTCTGCAATACCCACATCAAATGGGCGGCGCTGCTCAAGCGGGCGGACAAGCTGGGCTGTGATTTTATCGCAACCGGACACTACGCCAATGTGCGTGAAGAAAACGGCCGATACGTGATCTCGCGCGGAAAGGATATCCACAAGGACCAGTCCTATGCATTGTGGGGGGTGGACCAGAAACATCTCGCCCGGACGCGCTTCCCGCTCGGCAGTTACCACAAATCCGAAATACGGCAATTCGCCCAGGATTACGGACTCTTCAACGTTGCCAACAAGAAAGACTCGTACGAGATCTGCTTCGTGCCGGACAACGACTACCGGCGCTTTCTCCGCGACCGCGTGGAAGGGCTGCAGGAGAAGGTAGAGGGTGGACTTTTTGTCGACAGGGACGGCAATGTGATCGGGAAACACCGTGGATACCCGTTTTACACGATCGGACAGCGGCGCGGATTGCATCTTGCCATGGGGAAACCGGTCTATGTCACCCATATCGATCCGGAAACCAACACCATAACCGTGGGAGAGGAATCCGAGCTGATGAATACGACTGCTGTTGCACGCAATATTGTGATGGGCAAATACGGGCGCATCACCGAAGATGAAATGCCTGTGAACGCGGCTATCCGGTACAATGATACCGGTGAAACCGGATTCCTCACACAGACAGGCGACGATGAATTCATGGTGCGATTTCCAGAAGGACGATCGGCCATCACACCCGGACAGGCACTGGTGGCCTACGAAGGCAACGATGTGCTTGCCGGCGGATGGATCCTCAAGGCCACGGAACCACTTTTCGACAACCTAACCTCATCCTGATGGACAGAATACGACAATATCCGGCAGATGGAAATCCTGATGTGCACGCTATGCAGACAGCGTTTTCCGTCAGATCAACCTGCAGCTTACTGGCAGCGCTGCTGCTGCTCGCAATGCCGGCCTGGACAAGCCTGTCCGCATCGGCAAAATCAGGGGGGATGAGCGAATCGGCCATATCATCCGGCAACAATACGTTTGAGGGCAGCATTACGCTCACCCGCTATACGGTCAGGGCGGACGGAAGCGAGCACTGGGTGTCCAGCACGCCCCTGCTCATCCATCCGGATTTCATCCTCCTGGTTCAATCCGAAGGAGGATCCGTCGAAATTC
Organism: Balneolales bacterium; assembly: GCA_007120555.1. Taxonomy (GTDB): domain Bacteria; phylum Bacteroidota; class Rhodothermia; order Balneolales; family Natronogracilivirgulaceae; genus SKNL01. The sequence goes on along the minus strand of SKNL01000043.1, from coordinate 2,321 downwards.
TTGGAAACATCAGGGCAGAGGGCATAATTGTGCGCCAGGCACGGGAGGATTTTGTGTTCCTGACCCCGGACCGGAAAGCGGTGATCATGACCCGGCAGGAGTTGCAGCAGATGATTTCCATGTTCGACTCCATGCGGGGCCGTTCCGCCCAGGGGCAGGCCCCGGAACCCGATGTTATGTTCAAAGCAACCGGTGAGAAAAAAGAGATTGAGGGTTACGGTGCGGAAAAATGGATAGCACGGCAGGAGGGGAGCAGTTCGGAATGGCACTTCTGGGTCACGGATGAACTCACCATTCCCTGGGGATTGCTGTCCGAACAGTGGCTCACCAAACAGCTCTCGCTCTCGGGCCTCCCGGCAGAACGATGGTTTGTGGACGAAAAACTGCCGGTCCGGGCCGAACTTTGGTCCAATGGGGAACTTGCCGAAATAATAAAAATAAAAGATATTACCCCCCATAGAATTCCAGAATCACGATTTCAGATTCCCGCCGAATATCAGCGGATCACTTTCCAGCAAATGTTATTTGACCGCATGCGGAACCGCTGACAATAATCCGGAAGATTCGAAACCCACAAAATCAGAACAGCCAGGTGAAACGAATACGACTGCTATCCCTTCTGACCGCGCTGCTCCTGCTCACCCAGTGCGGGACCCCGGAGCGTATATACGAGTATCATCCCTCCGAAAAAGACCACATCTATTATGACATAGATGACACCATCGGGGATGATGAAACCATCAGCGAATACATCGGGCCGTATGTCCGCGAAATGGCACGCACCATGAACCGGGTGCTTACGGTCAGTGAAGGCCCGTTCGAACGCGGCAAACCCGAGGGAGCGTTGGGCAACCTGTCGGCCGACATTGTCCGGTACCGCGCCACCGCTGAATTGCGCAAGCGCGTGGATGTGAGCGTGATGAACAACGGGGGCCTTCGCGTACCCCTTCCGGAAGGAGAGATCACGGTCGGTCATATCTATGAACTTATGCCCTTCGAAAACTACATTGCCGTCCTGCGCTTTTCCGGCGAACAGATAAGGCAGATCGCCGATGAGCTTGCAGCAGTGAACGGTGAGGCGGTCAGCGGCATACGGTTCCGTATCGTCGACGGCAGGGCGCGCGACATCCTGGTCGATTCTCTGAGCGTGGATCCCGAACGCCACTACTGGCTGGCCACGAACAACTGGATGGCCGATGGCGGCGGGGATGCCCCCACGCTTTGGGAACCGCTCGAACGCCGCAATATCGACATCCTCATCCGTGATGCCATCATAGAATATCTCAGGGTAAAGGAAAGCATAGCACCGTACACCGACCAGCGCATCCGTAACTGATTGATCATGAACAGAAAAACCTTTCTAAAAAACTCTGCCATCCTGGGTGCCGGACTTGGCCTGGGCGGAGTTTTCCCCTACAACAAGGTACTGGGAGCCGCACAGACCCGCGTCACCATCCTGCATACGAATGACACACACGCCCGTATTGAACCTTTTTCCGATTCCGCACCGCGATACGCCGGAATGGGCGGTGTGGCGCGGCGTGCCACGTTGATCAGGCAGCTCAGGGCTGAAAACCCGGACAGCCTGCTGCTGGATGCGGGCGACGTCTTCCAGGGCACACCCTATTTCAACAAGTTCAACGGCGCCCTTGATTTCGAAGTGATGAGCAAGATGGGATACGATGCCGTGACCATCGGGAATCACGAATTCGATAACGAGGTGCGCGGATTTGAAGAGGTCATGGACAAGGCCCGGTTCCCGTTCGTCTCCACCAACTATGATTTCGGTACTACGCGCATGGGGCGGCGGGTGCACAAATTCCTGATCCGCCAGGTTGCCGGGGTCAAAATCGGCATATTCGGGCTGGGCGTTGATTTTGAAAACCTGGTGCTGCCCCATCTGCACCGCGGCGTGACCTACCTCGATCCGGTGGAGGTGGCTGCCGATACCACAGCGCATCTGAAAGGATACCATCAGTGCGATATGGTGATCTGCCTGAGCCACATCGGTTACCGGTACAACGACAATCGTGTCAGCGACCGCGTTGTGGCGCAGCAGGTGGACGGGATCGACCTGGTCATCGGCGGACACACCCACACGTTCATGCCCGAGCCCGAGCTGTTCGAAAAACCTGATGGCAGCCGGACCTGGGTGTCGCAGGTCGGATTTGCAGGAATTGTCCTGGGCCGTCTTGATTTCTACTTCGACCGGGGGAGGCAGATCGCCTCCGTCCGCAACCACAACTATCCCGTCACCGATGGCAGCCCGGATTCCGGGACGTATGCCGAATTGATTTCGCGGATATCGGCTGACGGCGGTG
>SKNL01000191.1 GCA_007120555.1 Balneolales bacterium | reverse complement strand
TCGATGTGATCATACCCCGCGGCGGCGAGGGGCTCATCCGCGCCGTGGCCGAAAACGCCACCGTGCCGGTCCTCAAGCACTACGAGGGCATCTGCCACGTCTATGTGGATGCGGCCGCGGATCAGGCGAAGGCCTGGTCCATCGTGGAAAACGCCAAGTGCCAGCGTCCGGGCGTCTGCAACGCCGCCGAAACGCTTTTGGTGGATGCGGCCCTGGATCCGCAATGGCTGTCCAAAATGGCCGATGTACTGGAGGCGCGCGGCGTGGAGCTGCGCGGTGATGAGCGGGCGCGGGCAATTGTGCCGTCCATGAAGGAGGCCGTCGAGCAGGACTGGCGCACCGAATACCTGGACCTGATCCTGTCGGTGCGCGTTGTGGACGGCATCGAACAGGCGGTGGAACACATCAACACCTACGGGTCGGGCCACTCCGACGCCATCGTGACCGAAGACACCGGGAAACAGGACTATTTCGGGCGCATGGTGGATTCGGCCGCAGTCTACATCAACGCATCCACCCGGTTCACCGACGGCGCGGAATTCGGCATGGGGGCCGAGATCGGCATCAGCACCGACCGGCTGCATGCACGTGGTCCCGTTGCGCTGGAAGAACTCACGACTTACAAATACGTGGTGACCGGCACCGGGCAGATCAGGCAGTGAACCGTGTGAAGGATCTATAAATCCAGCAATCTCGCAGATTCTGCGAGTAAAATTGATGGAAGGGCACTCCGTTTGCATGCATGGCGGCAGACAAAGCGGTTATCTCACTCCCAATGGCAGCGTAACACCAAGCCACGGAATGCCAATGAAGCCGTCTGTTGCCGCGATGGGCCGGACCAGTGCAAAATCTACTGCAAATGACTCCGCGGCATGACGATATCCCGCAGATAACACTCCTTCGTATCCGTTTCCGACGGGCAGAATGTAGTTTTCCGTGATAAGATACCCACGGCTGGAAAGGCGATACATGCCCGATACGTTAAGTACAGGCTTGCTGCTGAAGTCATTGTCAACATAACCAAATCCAATACCTGCGGTTAAGTTGCGATTTCTGTTCCCGGCCGTTGCGGTTCCATACACTAAGCCGGCTGCGCCGCCACCGCCTCCGATTACCCCTCCGATTACCCCTCCGACCGAGAGATGAAATTGATCCGATACCAGTGGCAGGGAATATTTGGGGAGGATCCAGATCGGCAAGGCACTCACACCAAAAAGAAAAATGGGGACCGTTCCGGCTCCCAGTGAAAAACGATCTGTGATCCCGTAGTTTACGTTGTTGAAGAAAATCCAGGTGTTCTGGTAATAATAGGAACCTCGCTTCATCGGGATTGCATTGGGAGCAAATAGATAGCGGGTAGATACCGGATTCGGGAACCAGTATCTGCCATCTACAAAATCCTTTTCAGCAACTTCGGTGATTGTGCGGATGTATTCACGCATAATGGTCACTTCCCCGAACTGTTCTACGTCCAGGGTCACGGAAGTCTCGTCTTCCCGGACAAGACGTCCGATAGTGGTTCTGCCGTCAAGGGTTACGATTTTGTATATTGAGGTGGTGTCATTATCCGACGGAATGATCATAATTGAAAAAAAGGCTTCACCTGCATCGGGTAATCCGGCGTAGGCGTTCTTTTGAGCAATGAATTGGAAGAGCAATCCGAAAAGCAGGAAAATGACCAAGACCTTGCAGTACATCAGATTAGATGACAGGGATAGTTTCATTCTTTGGAGGGCTAGAATGACAGGATGAAGAGCAGGGTGAATCCCGGAACAGTAACATATCCATTGCAAGTTAGCTTATATTTGCAGGGTTGTAAATACCTGAAATTCAACGCGCGCCGCCGCCTGCCCCGCCTCCGGCCGATCCGGCAGTCGCACCTCCGATACCTGATACCCCGCTGAACGAACGGGTGCCGCTGGACGCCAGCGTGCTCAGGCCGGATGCGATATCGGCCGCGCTGTGGATGCCGGATGCGGGCACGACCCACAAAAAGATCGGGCTTTCCTCGGTCACATCGGCCAGCCGCTTTTCCAGCTGTTTTTTGGTCAGTCCCAGGGCAATGGCATACACGAAATGCCGTCCCATGTCCTCCTGGTCAAAGGAGCTGTTCGGACCTTTTTTCAGCACCTTGCGGTAGGCGGTCCACTCCGCATGCAGGTCGGTGCCGTACTGGGTGCGCTTGGGGAGTGTCAGACTCAGCATCATCACCAGGGTTACAAGTACAATGCCGGCAGCCCCGATGCCCCCGGCTAGAATGGCTACCACGATCATCCCGAGCAGCAGCGGAAACTGGGCGAGCAGATGGAAGTAAAGCGCCTTTTGTGCGGTCGGGTCAAACCACTGCTGGTCCCGGAGCGCTTTGCGGAAATGTTTTCGCCACTCCTTCCACCAGGATCGCATAGGTTTTTCGGACCAGTCGAGCACTTTGTCCATGCGGGTAACATTCTCATCAATGCGGCTCACGGCCATTTCCAGAAGGGAAAGTTCCCAGGTACTGAGGTATTCTGCCGGTTTTTTTCCTGTTTTTTCAAGGTGATATTCCGGCGATTCGGCACCCAGGAATTTTTTCTCCCCTTTTTTTTCCACGATGCGGAAATAACCCTGACGCGCCAGGTCGAAGATGGTGATGCCCAGTGCCATCTTGTCCGGCTCGGTGTTCAACGGACCGAGCATGAGTTTGCGCACAAGGGCCGGGGGATGTTCCGATGGCGGGGCATAGCGCGGCTTGTCGGAAGCGGACCCGGGCTCAAATCGGCGTCCGTACCGGTGGTAGAACCAGATGAAGAAAATGACCGATACCGGTGCAAACACGGCAAAAAGCCCGATTCCGAGCATCCTCCGCTGCCGTTGGCGCTCTTGCGCATCCACCCAGGCGGCTTCTTCTTCCATGACCCGTTCAAGCGTGAACCGGCGGTCGGTGACCTCGGCTTCGGTCAGGACGCGGGTGGGGAACAGGATGCGTGCCTCGACCCGGTCGGAGCTGCGAAAACCCTCGCCTTCCAGGTACAGCACGGAGGCTTCCTCCCGCTTGGTGACGTGGCCGGGCGTCTCGCGCATCCACACATTCCATTCCTCCGCTCCAATTCGCCGGGGGAGGGAAATACGCGCCCGGAAGGTTTCGGGCGTGCGGGCAAGGCGGTCGGACAGAAATATCCAGTACCATTCGGTGACGTCGGGACCGGTGACCAGGGCGTCGCGCAGATCGTACTGGATGGTGTAGGTATGCTCGGTGGTGTCGCGGGTTTGGATGAACCAGGTGATCCGGAGTTCCTGTTCGTTGCGTGCCACCCGGAACGTGCCGGGCTGCCCGCTGTTGTCATTGATCAGTGGCCGGCCATTCTGGCGGATGCGGATATTTTCCACGGCATCGAAGCCCCTGAGCGGAAGTGTGTAAAAGACCTCGGTGAAACTTCCCTCAAACCGGTAGCGTCGGTCTTCGGCATAGCGGATGGTGCCATCAGGCTGAATTTCTGCCTGGATCGCGATGTCGCGTATCTGATAGTCCCTGGCAACGGATGATACCGGCAGTAAGGCGCAAAATGCAAAAAGCGTGACAAATGCTGCAGTGAACAGGCGCCGGGTACTGAACAGGCGCCGGGCATTTAACGGCCGCCCGGCAATGAACGGCCGCCCGGTATTGAACAGCCGCCCGGTATTGAACAGGTGCCCGGTATTGAACAGGTGCCCGGTATTCTGATAAGGGTTGCGGGTCCCGGGAAGTGTAAGATAAAAACGGGTCTTGAGCAGGGTTGTAAAAAAGTTCATCATGTCACTTGATTTTATTATTTGGGTGCTGATCTGTGTTGCCGGTTCCTTCGGATTGAATACAGCCGGTCAGGTGATCTGGCAATCAGGCGATAATCAGGACATTATCAGGTGATAATCCTGTGGCCGCCATTCTGATATTTGAATCGAAAATCACTTTTCTTCCGGGATCCAGGAATATTTGATGACCTTGATCACGTGTTCTTCCCTGCCGGCATATTCCTCGATGACGGGTACACCGGTGATGCGGATGCGTCCGCGCCGCTGCTGCCAGAGCTGTTGCAGTTCCTGCTCGTCCATGTCCAGGTACCAGCGTTCTCCGGAATCGGTTACCAGCGCGATCCGGGTGAACGGTTCGTTGCCGAAGAGCCGGAGGGATCCTTCCCAGGTTTCGACGGTGTCGCGGTCGGTTGCTGCCGTGGCGCACAAGGCTGTTACCGGAAGGAGCAACGCAAGCAACAGCAAGATCATGATATTAGAGGTCGTTTCCATAATTATCAGCTCAATTGTGCTCATATGGCGGGATTTCGCCGGAATTCACAATTACACTTCACAAAATTGAAATTTATTGAATATATTTATGAAGTCCATTCTTCATAATATCAACATAAAAAAGCCCTTTTTTGATTATTAATTAAAAGTTTAG
>SKNL01000103.1 GCA_007120555.1 Balneolales bacterium | reverse complement strand
CGGATATCCGTCACATCTGGACCGAGGTTGGCTACCTGCCGCGCACGCACGGTTCGGCCATCTTCACACGCGGTGAGACCCAGGCGCTCGTATCCGTAACACTGGGAACCAAGCGCGATGAGCAGATGATCGACACCCTGTTCTACAACAGTTCCAAGCGCTTTATGCTGGACTACAACTTTCCGCCGTACTGCACCGGCGAGGTCAAGTTCATGCGCGGTGTTTCCCGTCGCGAAATCGGCCACGGCAACCTTGCCGAGCGGTCCCTGAAGAAGATGGTTCCGAGCACGGATGATTTCGACTACACCATCCGGGTGGTGTCTGATGTCCTGGAGTCCAACGGATCCTCCTCCATGGCTTCCGTCTGTGGCGGTTCGATGGCTCTGATGGATGCCGGTGTTCCGGTGAAAAAACCGGTTGCCGGAATTGCCATGGGCATGATCGTGGGCGACGGCAAGCATGTCGTACTCTCCGATATCCAGGGAGAGGAGGACCACATGGGCGATATGGACTTCAAGGTCACTGGAACGGCTGACGGCGTCACTGCCTGTCAGATGGACATCAAAGTGAAAGGCATCTCCTACGATGTGATGGTGGAAGCCCTGAAGCAGGCCCGTGAGGGTCGTCTGCATATCCTTGAGAAAATGGCCGAAAGCATTTCGGCTCCGCGTCCCGAAATTTCCGAATATGCTCCGTCATTCGAGAAAATCGAAGTCGAGACGGATCAGATCGGTGGAATCATCGGTCCCGGTGGCAAGGTGATCCAGTCCATCCAGCGTGAAACCGGCGCCGAAGTCATGATCGAAGAGGTTGGTAACAAAGGTGTTGTGACCATTTCGGCCGACAGTCGGGAGAAAATCGATGCTGCCATCCAGAAGATCAAGGCCATAACCGGTGATCTGGAAGAAGGGGAAGTGTACACCGGCACCGTGCGATCCATCAAGGAGTATGGTGCCTTTGTGGAGATCCTCCCTGGTCGCGACGGTCTGCTTCACATTTCGGAAATCGATCACAAACGTATCAACAAGGTATCGGATGTGCTTTCCGAAGGAGATGAGATCGAAGTGAAGCTGCTGAAAGTGGAAGATGGCGGCAAGCTTCGGCTTTCCAGAAAGGCGCTTCTCCCCAAAGAATAGGGGAGGAAAGTCCTTGCATTGTCGGATGACGGGATTGCAGCAGGCCAACGGTCTGTTGCCGCGATCCCGCATCCATCGGAAAACCATGAAAAAGCGTCGCCATATTATGGTGGCGCTTTTTGTATATTTGGGCACTTGTAACTTCGCCATAAACGAACATCATTGAAATAAACACTCTTATATGAGTACACCCGATCGGATTCAGAAAACGCTACTGCCCAGCGGCTTGAGAATTGTTACCGAATCCATCCGGACCGTACGCAGCCTTTCGGTTGGCATCTGGGTTAAAACCGGGAGCAGGCATGAGAAAGATCCCGAAGCGGGCATCACCCACTTTCTGGAGCACATGCTCTTCAAGGGCACCGAAAACCGCTCTGCCTACGATATTGCCCTCAGCATGGAGGCGGTTGGTGGGTATCTGAACGCGTTCACCTCGCCCGAACTGACCTGCTACTATGCCCGGTGCCTTGATTCCGAACTGGATACGGCACTGGATGTGCTTACGGATATGGTCCTCCATTCCAGGTTTCCCGAAGAGGAGATCGAGAAAGAGAAAAAGGTGGTCATCGAAGAAATGAAGATGTACCGCGACAATCCGGAAGATTTCATCTTTGAGGAGTTTCACAAACAGCTTTTTCTGCCTCATCCGCTTGGAAGACCCATCATCGGCTTCGAATCAACGGTATCCGGTTTCAACCGCGAATCGCTCTTCACCTACATGCGGGATCACTACCACCCGATGAATGTCATTATTGCCGTAGCGGGCAATGCGGAGCACGAGCAGGTCGTCCGGCTGGTCGAGAAATACTTCAAGCCGCTCGAAAATGAGTTTGTGGCCAACGGCGATCAGCCCATGACCGATTACAAGCCCACCAAGTCGCTCATCAGACGCCCGATTGAACAGACTCATTTCATGCTGGGAAGGCGCGCCCTTTCGGCAGTGGATTCCGACCGCTACAAACTGCTTCTGGCCAATACGGTCCTTGGATCCGGAATGAGCTCCCGCCTGCATCAGAACATCCGGGAAAAGTATGGCTACTGTTACCATATCCAGTCATTCATGGAAGCGTTCCGGGACAGCGGCCTGTTCGGGATCTATGCGGGAACCGACAGGGAATACCTGGACCATGTCCGCGAACTGGTATTGGTGGAACTGAAACGCATCAGCGAGGAACTCATCCCGCAAAAAGAGCTGGACGAAGCCAAATCCCAGCTCAAAGGCAAACTCCTGCTGGCCCAGGAGAGCATGAGCAACAGGATGACACGGCTCGCAAAAAGCGAAGTATTCTATGATCGTTACATCACCCTCGATGAGCTTGTTGCTGAAATCGATAGTGCGGATGCGACGCAGATTCGCGATCTTTGCGAGACCTTTTTTGATGAAAAACAATTCACCGAAACGGTCCTCATGCCGGAGGATAAGGAGATGAGCGAATCACCGTAGCCATTTTCTGCAATGGAGCGGGAAACATACAGGGAAATTTCTTCATTTTTCGGTTCCGTTGCATCTTTCATGCATCGGAACCGATGGGATAAAACGATATCAGCTTATGGTCTACATCAACGAAATTTCGAAATATGCTGGTCAACAGGTAACACTGAAAGGGTGGGTCTACAATATCCGGACCAGCAAAAAACTGGTATTCATCATTGCAAGGGATGGAACGGGATTGTGCCAGTCGATTGTCTCACAGGAAGATGTCTCAGAGGAAGTCTGGGGAAAGGCCCTCTCACTGCAGCAGGAAAGTGCCATTGAGATCACCGGAAATGTTCACGCCGACGAGCGCAGTATCGGCGGACACGAACTCCATGTGACCGGTTTGAGCATCGTCTCCCAGGCCGAGGAGTATCCCATAACCCCCAAGGAACACGGTATTGAGTTTCTGATGGAACACCGTCACCTGTGGCTTCGCAGCCGGAAGCAGTGGGCGGCGATGCGGGTGCGCAACACCATTACCTATGCCATCCACCGGTTCTTCCAGGAGCGCGGGTTCATCCAGATGGATGCGCCCATTTTCACGGGCAATGCGGCAGAAGGAACGACCAACCTTTTTGAAACCGACTACTTCGACAGGAAAGCCTACCTGACCCAGTCCGGCCAGCTGTACGGGGAGGCAATGGCCATGGCGCACGGGAAGATCTATACGTTTGGCCCCACGTTTCGTGCTGAAAAAAGCAAGACACGCCGTCACCTGACCGAATTCTGGATGATCGAACCGGAAATGGCCTATTATGATCTGGACATGAACATGGATCTCGCCGAGCAACTGGTGGAATATCTGGTCCGGGAAGTGGTAAGGATCAACCGTGAAGAGCTGGAGATCCTGGAGCGGGATGTGTCGAAGCTGGAACAGGTGAAAGCCCCCTTTCCGCGCATAAGCTATACCGATGCCGTTGCACGCCTGAATGCCCCGGCCATGCAGGACCGGCTCAACGGCATGGAAAAAGAGCGCACGGTTGAAGCGGAAGCACTCAAAAAAGAACTGACATCCCTTGATGCAGAGTTCGGGCAGGCCAAAAAGGGAAGAAAGTTTCAGATCGACCGCAGGAGGGGGGACATCAATGCCCGCCTCGATCAGATTGAAGAGGACCTGCGCAACATCCCCGTGTGGAAGAAATCGGCTATGGGCAAGAAATGGGGCGAGGATTTCGGTGGAAGCGATGAGACACTGCTCACCATGGACGACCCCACTCCGGTAATGGTCTATGGCTATCCGGCAGAAGTGAAAGCTTTTTACATGAAGCGCGACCCGGAAAACGAAAAGGTTGCCCTTGGAGTGGACATGATCGCTCCCGAGGGATATGGTGAGATCATTGGTGGAGGCCAGCGTGAGGACAGTCTGGGCAATCTGCTTCAACGGATCAAAGAGCACAACCTCCCGGAAGAGCAGTTCCGCTGGTACCTGGATCTGAGAAGGTATGGAACGGTGCCCCACTCCGGATTTGGCCTGGGGCTGGAGCGGACCGTAGCCTGGCTGTGTGGTTTGAAGCACGTCCGTGAAACCATCCCGTTCCCGCGCATGATGGGCCGGCTTTATCCGTAGCGTCTCCCGGACAGCTGCCGGTCTCAGATATTTTCCAGTACAACCATGGCAAAAAAAAAATCCAGTCTGAATGAATACCAGTCCTTTCTGGAAGAGCTGAAGGGGCATGATATCAAGCCGGTATACGCCTTTTTTGGCGAAGAGACTTTTTTTCTGGACCGCCTTCAGGAGGCTGCCATAGCGGCTATTCCCGAAGAGGCTCGCGATTTTAACCTGGATGTGCTTTATGGCGATGAAGTCAAGG
>SKNL01000184.1 GCA_007120555.1 Balneolales bacterium | reverse complement strand
GCTGCTTATCGCACCCGTTTGCCGGTCTCAAAGCTGCTTCAATAAGACCTCAGAAACCGGCAGAAGTATTTCTCAGTCCTCTTTCTGGGGTTGCTTCACAAGCGCTACGGCGCCTTTGATGTCAAAGGTCTGCACATCCACCGTTTTGGCGTAATCCATGACAGGGATGACATTGCCATCCTTGTCCACGATCCGATACTCCATACACATGGACTTTCCTTCGGAGACTTTTTTGAGATGGCTGATGGCTAATTCCTGGTCATCGGGATGGACCAGGCGTTTCCAGCCTTCATGGCCCTCGCACTCATCGGCAGCATACCCGGTGATGTTCTTCACATCATTGGAAATCCACCGGAACTCGGGCAGCTCCTCTTCGTTGAAACTGAGGCCGTATTTGAAATCGCTCTTGGTATTGAAAATGCGATTGAAATCCTGATTGCGCTGATAGAGAGTCTTGAGGACTTTTTTACGCAGTGATACATTGCTCACCTCGGTGCGCATCACTTTTTCGCTCTTGAGTTCCAGTGGCTGGATGGTCGCTTCAACCTGAACGGGCAGACCGCTTTTGTGCTGGAAGATAAAACGGTAATCCGGCTGGGATTTGAAATCTGCATTCCAGAGCTCCTCAAACCGGTCCTGCAGGATTTTGCCATGCTTTTCGGGCATGATTTCCCAGAATTTCATCTTCTGGAGCTCTTCTTTCTCATACCCGATCAGCTCTTGCATTGATTTGTTGGCAAACCGTATGGATCCGTCCTCAGCAACGTCCACTATGGTTCTTTTGGATGTCTCGTAGAAGTCATCCATCTCGACCTTGCTGTCGACCAGTGACTGTTCGACACGCTTGCGCTCGGTTATATCGTGCTGGTAGGAAACCCAGTGCGTGATTTTCCCGTTCTCATCCACCAGCGGATGGATATCCCACTGGTTGATGAACTCGGAACCATCCTTGCGGTAGTTGACGGTCTGGCCGAAGAACGCCTTGCCTTCGATGAGGGACTCTTTGAGGCGATCGAGTGTCGCCCTGTCCGTTTTAGGCCCCTGAAGAATTCTCGGGGTCTTGCCGATTACTTCCTCTTTTTTATAGCCCGTCATTTTCTCAAAACCTTCGTTCACATAGACGATTTTTGGACCGGGCTTGTCCATATCAAGTTCTGTGATGAGAATGGATTCATAATCATTGCGAATGGTTGCTTCAAGCAGTTCCAGCTCTTTTCTTGCAGTGTCCCGTTCATCAATAATGTTTTCGAAGAGATCTTTCAGTTCCTCCGCCGACGCCTCGTCCTTGGCATGGGAACGGATAATACGCATAGCTTCCAGGATATCCATAACAACTTTATTTCTTAATAATATGTGTAACAATAAGTTACATGTATATCAGCCATTTTTGCAAGCTGATATACGGGCGGAATTTAAGGGATAGATGCCTTCTATCTCTAATTGAAGCGCGCAACAGGGGCAAATCGTTCCCGCCAATCGCTTTTTTTTCAAGATATTCTTACAGCGGTATTCCGCTGTCCGGTTCACCGTCGGTGATTTCCCTGATGACCCGGTCGCGAAACGTCAGTCCGGCACGTAGCGGTGTCGCTGTACCTTCGCGTGCATCCTGCTCCAGACTATCCAGCAGAGCGGACAGTTTCCGGTTGTCATGGAGGAGTTGCAGCAGGGAATCCTCGGCCACCGAACGTATCCAGTCACGCAGCTGGGATTGGCGCCTCTGGTCAAACCGGGAGTCCTTTTTCCGGATGGCGAGCGTCTCGCTGATATCCTGCCAGCAGGCGCCGACCGAGTTTCTGTCATGGGCACGGCATGGCCGGACAATAACGCCTGATTCCTCATTCTCTGTGATGCTGAGTGCATTCCGGTACTGTTCCACGGCCTGCAACGCCGACTCTTCCCTTGGTCCGTCCGCCTTGTTGACAAGGATGAGGTCCGACAGCTCCAGGATGCCGCGTTTGATTCCCTGCAGGACATCCCCGGCGTCGGGCAGCATCAGCACGGCAAACAGATCGACCATGCTGCTCACCCTCCATTCGGCCTGGCCCACACCCACCGTCTCTACCAGCACAATGTCGTAGCCGGCCGCTTCGCAGAACAGTATCGCTTCCCGGGTCTTGCGGGCCACGCCCCCGGGTGTGCGTCCGGCAGGAGATGGGCGCACAAACGCCGCATCCATCCGCGAAAGCAACGACATCCGGGTTTTGTCGCCCATGATGCTTCCGCCAGATACCGGGCTGCTGGGATCCACGGCCAGCACCGCCACTTTGTGCCCGGCATCCACCAGTATCCTGCCAAGCATTTCAATGAAGGTGCTTTTGCCGGCTCCCGGCATGCCGCTGATCCCGATGCGCTCAGCACCGCCCGTGAAGGGCATCAGCCGCTCCAGAAGTTCCTGGGCCTGCTCCACGTCATCTTCACGGCTGCTTTCCACCAGCGTGATGGCGCGGGCCAGATCGCGCCGGCTTCCCGAGCGGATAGCGTCCGCCCAGGCATCAAGGATATGTGTGTGAAAGGCGTCTGGCCGTGCCATGTTTTTATGCGTTCGAATGTTGTTTTCCGGATACTTGCATGATTCCGGATCTTATTTGCCGGATTCCGTATTTAATGATCGTTTCCGGATGTTTTTTTCTCCCGGGATGCCAGGGATTGCAGCACCTTTCGGGCAGCCTCGGGGATCCTGGTGCCGGGCCCGAACACTTCCAGCAGTCCCTTTTCCTTGAGCCATCTGGCGTCCTTTTCCGGGATCACACCGCCTGCAACCACGGCAATGTCTGCGGCACCGGCCCGTTCCAGCTCTTTCATCAGCTGCGGGATCAGTGTTTTGTGTGCGCCTGCCAGTGTGGATACTCCCACCATGTGCACATCGTTTTCAACGGCCTGACGGGCAGCTTCTTCCGGGGTCAGGAACAGCGGTCCCAGGTCCACATCGAAACCGATGTCTGCAAACGCCGCTGCCACGATCCGCGCTCCGCGATCGTGACCATCCTGTCCAAGTTTTACCACCAGGATTCGTGGCCGGCGGCCTTCCTTGCGGGCAAAATCCTCTACTTCCTGCACGATTTCCATAAATGCTGATTTGTTCCTGTAGCTGTTGCGATATACGCCGGTCACCGGCATCGGATCGGCATGATAGCGGCCCCACACGCCTTCAAGCGCCGTTGTCATCTCGCCGACCGTGGCCCTGTCACGGGCCGCATCCACCATGAGCTGCAGCAGGTTTTCGACTGAGCCAGCCCGCTTTTCTCCCGATCCCGATTCCGATCCCAATTCCGATCCCGATTCCGATCCCGGCGCTGATCCTATGTCCGGTGCTAATCCCGGGCCCGGCCCTGGCCCCTGATCCGTTTTCTTTTGCAACTCCAGAGCGATATTCCCTGCCGCCTGTTTCAGCCGGTGCAGCGACCGTTCCACCTTGCCGGCGTCGCGTCCGGTCCGCACTTTTTTCAGCTCTCGCATCTGATGTTCCCGCACTTTCCGGTTATCCACGTCAAAGACATCCACCTCGCCGGCTTCCTCCCGGATATAGGCATTCACGCCCACGACCGCCTCCCCGCCGCTGTCGATGACAGCCTGCCGGGCCGCTGCGGATTCCTGGATCTTGCGCTGGGGCATACCGGTTTCTATGGCCCGCATCATGCCCCCCATCTCATCCGCCTCGCTTATGAGCCGCAGGGCTTCTTCCATCATGTCGGAGGTCAACGATTCAATCGCATAGGATCCCGCCAGGGGATCGACGGTGCGGCACAGGCCGGTTTCTTCCCGGAGGATGAGCTGGGTGTTGCGCGCAATACGGGCCGACGTATCGGTCGGCAGCGAAAGCGCCTCGTCATAGGAATTGGTATGCAGGGACTGCGTACCGCCCAGCACGCCTGCAAGTGCCTCGATGGTGGTCCGGACAACGTTGTTCAAAGGATCCTGAGCTGTCAGACTCCATCCTGATGTTTGGCAATGCATTCGCAATATCAGTGATTTTTCATTGCCTGGCTGGAAGCGTTCCCTGACCAGCGTTGCCCACAGCTCGCGCGCGGCCCTGAGTTTGGCTATTTCCGTCAGGAAGTCCATACCCACGGCGAAGAAAAAGGAAAACCGCGGTGCCACGTCATCCACACGGAGTCCGGCTTTCCGGGCCGCATCCAGATATGCCAGGCCGTTGGCTATGGTGTAAGCCAGCTCCTGCACGGGAGTGGCCCCGGCTTCCTGCATGTGGTAGCCCGAAACTGAAATGGAGTGGAAGCGCGGCATGTTTTCGTGCGTCCATGCCATGATGTCGGATACGATCCGCATGGATGGTGCCGGCGGATAGATATAGGTGTTCCGGACCATGAACTCCTTGAGGATATCGTTTTGGATGGTCCCGGAAAGGGCCTCCGGTGGTACGCCCTGCTCCTCTGCGGCAACGATGAAACAGGCCAGCACCGGAAGCACAGCGCCGTTCAT
>SKNL01000011.1 GCA_007120555.1 Balneolales bacterium | reverse complement strand
TGAAAAAGGGCTCGCTTGTATACTTCGATGGACCTATTCAGACCCGGTCATGGGAGGACAAGGAAGGTCGCAAGCAGTACATGACCGAAATCAAGGCACTGACCATGCAGGTACTCGACAGGGCAGATTCTGGCAGCGGATACGAAGCTGCACCAAAAGAAGAAATGTCGGTAAATGACAGCAGCGAGTCGGATGCAGGGAATGCGGATGATGACCTTCCGTTCTGATCTGGCAGACACTGAAATGCTTTGATGTACAGGAACGGCAGAGAACGGATCCAGGCGAAACAGGACCTGTTCTCTGCCTGCCTGTATCACTCACATTCACAGCATTGCATACGAGCCGGAATGTGGTTAGATTTTGAATATCTTTTTTTTACCGACTATAAACCCCGTTGGATAATAAATTTGTGATTCAGATTGTGGATGCCGGCAGCCGTATCTGGAAAACGGCGGAGGGCAGTACGTTTGACACACTGCTGGCCAATCCGGTCGACTTTATTGTCCTGATCGTCGTTATCATTCTCGGCCTTGTCTTTTCCGCCTTCTTTTCCGGTGCCGAAGTCGCTTTCTTTTCACTTGACAAGAAAGTGGACCGCAAGGTCATCAAGGATTCAGAGAAAGACCGTGCGCTGGCGAGGGTCCTGCACATGCTTGAAAAGCCGCGTCAGCTGCTGGCAACGGTGCTTATCGGCAATACCTTTGCCAATGTAATCACTGCAGTTGGAGCAGCTGTGGTGACCGGCCGGCTGGTGGCACTTCTTGGCCTGCCACAGGTGATCGTCTTTACGGTCGAAATCATTATCCTGACGTTTGCTATCGTAGTTTTAGCCGAAATTACACCAAAACTGCTTGCATTGAACAAGCCGCTGGATGTTTCACGCAAGCTGAGCGGGTTGCTTTATGTCTTTTTCGTGATTTTCGGCCCCTTGTCGCGTCTCATTTCCCGCAGTACCCGTTTTCTTGAGAAAAACATTCCGCGTCCCAGCGACAGCTTATCCTCCGAAGATCTCAAAGCCATTGCCGAGGTAGGTGAATTGCACGGTTCCATTCATGGCGATGAGCGTGAAATCATTGAAAACGTAATTGAATTCGGCAATACCTACGTCCGCGAGATCATGACCTCCCGGGTGAACATCTCCGCAATAAATACAAAAAACACGCTTCAGGAAGTACTTGACCTGATTCGGGAAAAAAGCATTTCACGCCTGCCGCTTTACGAGGACAACCTGGATAACATCATCGGAATCATCCACTCCAAAGACCTGCTGCCATACATCAACTCCGATCTCGGGCAAACCACCATCAACTGGAAAACGCTTGCCCGCAAGGCGCTTTTCATTCCTACGACAAAAAAACTGGACGACCTGCTGCGTGATTTTCAGAGGGAAAAAACCCACATTGCCATCGTTGTGGACGAATACGGCGGGACGGAAGGGGTTATCACGCTTGATGATGTGCTCGAAGAGATCATAGGTGAGATTACCGATGAGTACACCGAGACTGTGGAACTCTTCACCAGGAAAAAGTCCGGCAATTATGTTTTTGATGCCAAGATTGATCTGGATGACATGGCCGATATCCTTTCCATGGAACTGACTTCCGATGATGATGAATACGAAACGCTTGGCGGTCTCATATACCATTTGCTCGAGCGAATTCCCGAAGAAGGCGAGACCCTGGAGTTCAAGGGACTAGAACTCAAAGTCGATGAAATGGATAATAACCGGTTGACCAAGGTGGAAGTGAAAGTTCTGGAGAATTCACCCGGAAAACCCGCCCCGGGAAAAGAATAATAGTGACGACAAATTCTGAAAATATTCTGAAGTATCATGATTGATAGGTATTCGCGTGAGGAAATGACCTCCATCTGGACCGAAGAGAACCAGTTTCAGTCGTGGCTCGACGTTGAAATCGCCGCATGCAAGGCCTGGAGCAGATTGAGGGTTATCCCGGAGGATGATATCCGCAAAATGGAGGCCAGGGCCCGTTTTGACATCGAACGGATCCATGAAATCGAAGAGCAGACACGACACGATGTGGTGGCATTCACCCGTGCCGTTTCGGAGTCACTCGGAGATGAGAAGAAATGGGTTCACTATGGCCTGACTTCAACGGATGTCGTTGATACAGCGCTTGGCTTGCGGTTGCTCCAGGCAAACCGCATTATCCATCGCGGGATTGAGCGAATGATCACCGTGCTTGCAGAAAAGGCGCAGGAGCACAAATATACGGTCATGATGGGCCGGACCCATGGGGTCCATGCCGAACCCACGACGTTCGGACTGAAATGCGCGCTCTGGTACCAGGAGATGAAGCGCAACCTTGAACGCTTCGAACACGCTGCAAGTGGTGTGGAATTCGGGAAATTGTCGGGTGCCGTCGGTACGTTTGCAAATATTCCACCCGAAGTAGAAGAGATTACCTGTGAATTGCTTGGTCTGACGCCGGCGCCCGTTTCCACACAGACGCTGCAGCGCGACCGGCATGCCTATTACATGTCCGTTCTGGCACTTGTTGGTTCCAGTATGGAGAAAATCGCCGTTGAAATCAGGCATTTGCAGAAAACCGAGACCAGGGAGGTTGAGGAGCGGTTCCGCAAAGGCCAGAAAGGCTCGTCGGCCATGCCTCACAAGCGGAACCCTGTCAGTTCCGAGAACATCACTGGCTGCGCCAGGGTGTTGCGCGGCTACATGGTCACGGCCTATGAAAACATCCCCTTGTGGCACGAACGCGATATCTCTCATTCGTCCGCGGAACGCATCATTATTCCGGATGCCCTTATCCTGCTCGATTACATGCTGCACAGGTTTGCCGGCGTTGTTGACAACCTGGTCGTATATCCTGAAAACATGAAAGAGAATATCAACAAAACCCACGGTCTGGTATTCTCTCAGCGTCTTTTGCTGATGCTGATCGAAAAAGGAATGTCACGGGAGGATGCCTACGACCTTGTGCAACCGATGGCCATGCAATCCTGGGAAGAGAAAAGACCGTTCCGGTCACTGGTTGAGGGCAATAAGGAGATCTCTTCGCGGCTGGTTCCTGAAGAACTGGAGGAGGCTTTTGACCTGGCGCATCATACGCGCCATGTAGACGCGATTTTCAGGCGGGCAGGTCTGTAACCATATCCCGCAGTGCAACCCTGTTAATCTTTCCGAGGGATGTGCGTGGCAACGCAGAAACGAAATACAGCCGTTTCGGGCGCTGGGCAGGGCGGAGGTTTTTTTCTGCGAACTGCGTTACAGCCAACCCTGCTCCTTCCGTAACATCTTCCGGTTTTTTACCCCGTGGAGTCGGATTCCCGGATTCAGTAAATAACTTGGTGTTCCGCGGTACGACAAAGGCGATCACCATCTGGCCCCATTCCTCGTCGGGCAGGCCGGTAACAGCCGCCTCGCTGATCAACGGACAGCCGGTCAAAATATCCTCTATCTCGGCGGGATTCACATTCTCGCCACCGGAGATGATCAGGTCGGTCCGCCGGGCTTCGATAAAAAGATGTCCCTGGGCATCCAGTCGCGCAAAATCACCAGTTTCAAACCAGCCATCCCTGTCAGGGCCGGCTTTTGAGGATACGATTTGCCGGTCATCGCTGAAATAGCCCGGAAATACCTGCGGGCCACGTATCCTGAGAAGGCCCGCAGATCCGGTTGCTACTTCACTTCCGCGCTCATCCCGGATCGACAGCTCATGTCCGGGGAAAAGGCTGCCCACCGATCCAGCCGGATCTGACCCGTCCGGTTTTTGCGATGCCACCTGTCCGCATGTCTCGGTCATGCCATAGCTGAAACAGACCGGCCATCCGGCTTTGCGCGCTTTGGCAATGAGTTCCGAGCTGGCCGGTCCGCCGCCCAGCAGAATCTGCTCCAGGGTCTCCGGAGGCGGTATCCCATTGCCAGCCGAAAATTCCATCACCCGCTTGAGCATGGTTGGAACAAGCGAAATTCTTCTGATTCCGGGGTGTTCCTGAATGTCGGATGCTACAGTGCTTGTCTCAAAGCGATTCCATAAATAGATTCCCGTGCCGCTCAGCAGCGCCCTGAAAATGATGGTCAGCCCTCCCGTGTGGCTGAGCGGGAGACAGTTTCCCCAGAGGTCGTCATTCCGGGGTATCATCGTACTCCGCGAACTGATCGTATTATGGAGAGTGATTTTATTTTGGAATGCCATCGTATTCTGTGTGCTGATCGATGGTTTGCCTTCTGGGTGGCCGTCGTTTTCCCGGGTTTGACGAACATCCCGGAAAGCGTTTCCGGCGGCAGCGATCATGTTGCTGCGGAGCAGCACAACGCGTTTCGGGCGTCCGGAACTGCCGGACGTTGTAAGGCCGCAAAAATAACGGTCGGATTGGCCATTCAGTCCGGGGAATCGCGAGACTGGCAGGTCCGTGCTGTCGGTTTGATGTTGCTGGCCGGCTGAGAAGTCTGGCGAGCGGTCGGATGAGGGATCTGGCGAGAGGTTGGATGAAATCC
>SKNL01000143.1 GCA_007120555.1 Balneolales bacterium | reverse complement strand
TCCTTCGGCGATGCCTTTGTGCAGGAAGGGGATGAGATCATCGTCTCCGGGATGGAACACCATTCCAACATCGTCCCCTGGCACATGATGTGCCGGCGAACCGGCGCCAGGGTCAGGACGCTGCCGGTATCCGAAAACGGCACGCTGGAGCCGGCGACCCTGAAGGAGCTGATCTCCCCGAAAACCCGGCTGGTCTGCCTGGTCTATGTCTCCCACGTGCTCGGCACCGTAAATGACATGCAGGAACTCATACGCTTATGCCACGAGCAGGATGTGCCGGTACTGGTGGATGGGGCCCAGGCCGTGCAACACATGCAGGTGGATGTACGGGAGCTGGATGCCGACTTTTTTGTTTTTTCCGGGCACAAGATTTTTTCCGAGACCGGAATCGGCGTTCTGTATGGCAAAGAGGACTGGCTGGATAAAATACCTCCATACCGGGGCGGAGGCGGCATGATTTCATCGGTGACCATGGAGCAGACGTCCTTCGGTGAGCTGCCCTTCAAATTTGAAGCAGGAACCGCCAACTATGTCGCGGCAATCAGCCTTGCTGCGGCTCTTGATTATGTGAAACAAGCGGGACTGGACGCGATCAAGGCACACGAAGACGACCTGCTCGCTTACGCCCTCGACCGTCTGGACGAGCTGGATGGGCTCACCATCTACGGAAATCCGCCGAATCGCTGCAGCGTCGTCTCCTTTAATTTGGACGGGATTCATCACTACGATGCCGGGATGGTCCTCGATAAAAAAGGCATCGCGGTGCGGACTGGCAAACTGTGTGCCGAGCCGCTGCTCCGCAGACTCGGCGTTGACGGCGTGATCCGCGCAAGTTTTGCACTTTACAACAGCAAAGAAGACGTTGACCAATTGATCGAAGGCATAAAGACCGCTCACAATCTGTTCCGCGCATGAAATCTGTCCGCGCATGAACCCGGCCCTGTCATGAAGATGGCCCGATCATGAAGATGGTATTATAATGAACACAGACCAGTCATGACTGAAAAAAAGATATGGATATAACTACCGTTCAGAATCGCATCATTGAGGAAATGACCAGGCGGGGCGACTGGATGGATCGCTATGCGTACCTGACAGAGCAGGCCAAAAATCTACCGGAAGAATACCAGGAGGTCAGAAAAGATGAAAATGCGGTTTCAGGCTGCCAATCCCAGGTTTGGGTGGATGCCGACTACAGAGATGGCAGGCTGTATTTCCGGGCTGACAGCGATACGGTGCTGACCAAAGGGATCATAGCCCTTATACTTCAGGTTGTCGACGGCAGAACACCGGAAGAAATAGTCGGGGCCGATCTTTATGTCTTCAGGGAAACCGGGATGGAGTCCAATCTGTCACCGGCACGCTCCGACGGGCTGAACGCCATCATCCGCCATATCCGCATGATGGCCAGGCAATATGCAACCGGTTGAAAAAATACTGTTCCTAAGCACGACTGCATCCACCCTGTAAATGCCATTCGACAGGTCATGCCCAATTCTGGAAAACTCCCGCCCTCAGCGATTACCCCCTGCGTCATCATCATCATCATCCAGATGTGGTTCTAATAGCTCTGCATCAGCCTCCAGATGTTGCTCCATTAGTTCCAAGTCAGCCTCCAGATGTTGCTCTAACAGTTCTGTGTCATCTTCAAGCTGTTGTTTTATCAGTTCTATTTCTTCATCAATTTTCCTTAATTCATCTCGTTCGATACGCCTGATATACCTTCTGAAAAAGAAATTTTGTCTTAGGGCCTGCATATTATCATCCAGCCCCTTCGTACCCTGCATGAGGTTGATAACAGTTTGATTCAGGTTGGTGGAAAGTGTCGTATCGTTGATTAACGCACCAAGGGCACCCTCTCCACTGTTTATTTTTGTCATGATTTCCCCAAGTTCTTGCGAAGCGATCTCCGTTTTTGCTGCTGTCAGCTGCAGTTTCTCCATGAATTCAAATACGTTTTGCTTGGTGACTTCAATGGTTTCATCCAACTCCTGGGAGCTTTTTTTGAAATTCGCTATCGTCTCGGAAATATTATGGGCAATGGTTGTATCCTGTATCATTTTGCCGATGGTGCCCTCTCCGCTATTGACATCGATCAAAATTTGAGAAAGTTGATTCGTGATAACCTCGGCATGAGTGGCGGATGTATGCAAACTTGCCATGATCATATCGGGCTCAAGCGGCTCATTTGATAAGAGATGCTGGCCATCTTGCACTATTGGAGCATTACTGCTGCCCTGGGTAATAATCAATACACGTTCGCCAATTATCCCTTCTGAGCCAATTCCCGCCTGGCTGTCAGATTTGATAAACTGCTGCACATTTCTCCTGATCAGCAAGTTGACTTGTACAGTGGAATCATTAATGATGGTAATATTATCAACAATGCCAACATTTATGCCTGCAAACCGGATATTATTTCCCACAAGCAATCCGCTTACATTTTGAAAACTGGTTGTGACTTTAAATACAGGACTGAATAAATTCTGTTGCTTTCCTATAAAAAAGATTGCTATTACAAAAATCGACAGCCCGACGAAAATAAACATTCCCAATCGAGCTTTAAAAGTTGGGGTATAGTTATCCATTATCTTATTCGTTTGAGTGTGAATTCACATTTTTCATTTTAAAAAATGATTGAATCATCTCATCGCGGGATGATTCAAATTCACCAATAGTGCCTTCCAGATATACTTCCCCTTCATTCAACATGATCATCCGGTCGGCAGTAGCCCGGGCGCATTCAATATCGTGCGTGATGATGATGGAAGAGGTGTTATATTTTTTTTGAACCTCGTTGATCAGGGAGCTTATTTCATCGGATGTTACCGGGTCGAGGCCGGTGGTGGGTTCGTCATACAGCATAATCATGGGGTCAACCACGATGGTGCGTGCCAGGCTCGCCCGCTTGCGCATCCCGCCCGAAAGCTCAGAGGGCATTTTATGCAAGGTGTCAGACAGGCCAACATTTTCCAAAGCCTCTATGATTTTTTCATCAATCTGCTTTCGTGAAAGACCCTTTTTTATTCTCCTTAGCGGAAATTCAAGATTTTCCCTGATGGTCATGGAATCGTACAATGCGCCGCTCTGAAACAGGAATCCGATTTTTTTTCTCAATTCTGCCAGGTTCCGGTCGTTCAGTTCGTTCACATTTTCACCAAGAACATGGATCGTTCCAGAATCGGGATTCAGCAGGCGAACAATACATTTTATCAATACGGATTTTCCCGAACCTGATTTGCCAAGTATTACGAGGTTCTCTTTCTCAAAAAGCTGCACGGAAAAATCCCGTAACACCGGCACATTGTCGAACCCAATTGTGAGGTTGGCGATATCGATGACCTTTTCAGGTGTCACTGTGGCTGCACCTGCATCTGTCGTCGCGGCTATGTTAATTTCATTTTCCATATTACAGCATATCGGTGATTTGTACGGCAATCAGGTCAATCACGATCACAAATAAGGAGGCAAGCACAACAGACTCGTTGGCGGCTTTTCCGACACTTTCTGTTCCTCGTCCGGCTGTATATCCTTTAAAACATCCAATAAAACCAATGGCAGCACCAAAAAAGAAGGTTTTAACCACAGCAGGCAGTAAATCAATAAAACCAAGGGCACTGAATGCCTGCGTGAAGAACAAAACAAAAGTAACATCTCCTTTAATATTGGCCCCGGCCCAGCTTCCCAATATCCCGAGCGCATCAGCATATAAAACCAGAATGGGTATCATGAACGTTGCCGCCAGAACCCTTGGAACCACTAAAAAACGGATGGGATTTATGGACGATACTTCCATGGCATCAATTTGTTCCGATACTCTCATGGATCCCAGCTCAGCTCCCATTCCCGAACCGATTTTTCCTGCACAAATCAATGCGGTCACAACCGGCCCCATTTCCCTCACAATTGATAAAGCTATCATTCCCGGCAGCAGGGAGGTGGCTCCGAATTCTGCAAGTATCGGTCGGGATTGAATGGTAAGCACCAATCCGATTACAAGGCCGGTTATTGTTATGAGGGGCAACGTTTTATTGCCTACCAGGAAACACTGCCGAAGGAATTCTTTAAACTCAAAATGACGGGAAAAAGTCGCTTTCGTAGTAAGCCAGAAAAACAGATTGAATTCACCAACAGCTAAAAAGAACCGATTTGCCTTTTGAGTTTTTTGTATGACATTCTCACTCAGCTTTATCGCGTGCTTCTTTACTTTGGGCAGTTTTATTCTGTTTTTTATATCAGTTTTGGTGATTTTCATCTGTTTGCTTTTTCCGAATGCCAATTTTTTCAGCAGACTTGCGGAAGATTGACCATGTATTACAGTCACATTTGTTTTGAGCGTACCTTCTCATTCTTGTCCCAAGGTACGGATATAAATCGCGGCCCCTGTTATAGGTTTCCTGAGCCGTGTTACATAAATCAATGATTTTTCAATAATTATATCAGATAAAGGCCCATGCTGCAGAGTCGCATATGCACTT
>SKNL01000087.1 GCA_007120555.1 Balneolales bacterium | reverse complement strand
ATGAAATTCGGAGTTATTGTTTTTCCTGGATCCAATTGCGATCACGACGCGTACCATGCCCTGAAACACGAGCACGGCATCGACACCACCTTTATCTGGCACAAGGACACGGACCTCGGGAACGTGGACGGCATCATCATCCCGGGTGGATTTTCGTATGGCGACTACCTGCGAAGCGGGGCCATTGCCCGTTTCTCCCCCGTGATGAACGAGGTGGCAGGATTTGCCGGCAAAGGCGGACCGGTACTCGGCATCTGCAACGGCTTCCAGATTCTGCTTGAAGCGCAGCTGCTCCCCGGCACCATGATGCACAATGAACAGCTCAGGTTTACCTGTAAGTTTGTCAACCTGCTCTGCCAGAACCGCAACACCCCGTTTACCGCCAGCATACCGGTAGACCGGATATTATCCATACCCGTGGCACACGGAGAAGGGAACTATTATGCCGACAGTGACCTTCTGAAGAAACTGGAAGACGAAAATCAGATCGTTCTCAGGTACTGCAGCGCAGAAGGCGACGTCACCCCCGAAGCAAACCCGAACGGATCAACAGCAAATATTGCCGGCATCTGCAACAAAAAAGGGAACGTAGTGGGCATGATGCCGCACCCTGAACGCGCCGTAGAAGAGAAGCTCGGGTCGGCAGACGGCCGTCTCTTTTTTGAGTCGGCTCTTGCGCAAATCGCACCCGCCCTGTAACCATCTCCCTTTTCCATGACCCAGCCAGAACGCCAGAAACTTCATTGCAAGGACCTTGTCAAACGGTACAAAAAACGCACCGTTGTGGACCATGTGTCCATCTCCGTCAACCAGTCTGAGATTGTCGGCCTGCTGGGCCCCAACGGGGCCGGAAAAACCACCACATTCTATATGGTAGTGGGACTGATCCGGGCGGAAAAGGGACGGATCTACCTCAACGATAAAGACATAACCACGCTTCCCATGTACCGGCGCGCACGGTACGGCATCGGCTACCTGTCCCAGGAGGCCAGTGTTTTCCGCGATCTTACGGTGAGGCAGAACCTTGAGTCCATTCTCGAGTTTTACAAAATGAGCAAAGCGGAAAGACGGGAGCGGGCCGATGAGCTCATCGAGGAGTTCAACCTGCAGACCGTCGTCAACAGCAAGGGATTCAACCTCTCGGGCGGTGAACGACGCCGAACCGAAATCGCCAGGGCTATGGTCACAAGACCCCATTTCCTGCTGCTCGATGAACCGTTTGCTGGCGTCGATCCCATAGCCGTGGAAGACATCCAGCAGATCATCTCCGGCCTGCGCCAGAAAAATATCGGGATCCTGATCACCGACCATAATGTTCACGAAACCCTGGCCATCACCGACCGGGCCTACCTCATGTTCGAGGGACGCATCCTCAAAGAGGGCTCTTCTGACTATTTGGCGGAAGATGATGAGGCAAGAAAACTGTATCTTGGCGAGCAGTTCAGGCTGGACCGATACAATTACGAAACCGAAGGAAAAAACCGATAATGACTGTAGAAGAAATTACCGTTCAGGAATTGAAGAAAATACAGGACGAAAAAGAGCCTGTTCTTCTGATTGACGTTCGTGAAAAATTCGAGAAGGATCTTGTGGATATCGGCGGCGATCTCATCCCGCTGGGACAGCTTTCAGACCGCCTGTCTGAAATCGATTCACAAAAGGAGCACCCTGTCATCATTTACTGCCGCAGCGGCGCCCGAAGTGCGGAAGCCTGCCGTATTCTGATGTCCCGGGGATTCTTGAATGTCAAAAATCTCAAAGGCGGCATCCTTAAGTGGGCCGACGACATTGACCCCAGCCTCCCAAAATACTGATCCGGCACAGGCTTGCCATGGATTCCAGAGCTTGTTATCAGCACTTGCGCACCGCATCTGCTGTCTGTTATTTGCTCAAGTCCAGTCAGATTCCGGATGATTCTGACAGCAAATCAGACGTAGGCGGCAATCTGGTTCAACAGTTCTTCGTTGCTGCCGGTTCGCTTTAAAACCTGAAGCAGGCTTGACATGGATTCCTTGGGGGACTTTTTCAGCAGGTACCTGCGCACCATATTGCGCTCTTCCAGCGAATCATCGATGAATTTGTCCTCGTTCCGCGTACCTGATGCGGCGATATTGATCGCAGGAAAAATACGATCGTCGGCAATTTCGCGGTCAAGGACCAGCTCCATGTTTCCGGTTCCCTTGAATTCCTCGAAAATAAGATCGTCCATCCGGGAATTCGTTTCCACCAGGCAGGTTGCAACGATGGTGAGTGAACCCCCATTCTCGATTTTACGGGCCGATCCGAAGATCTTCTTGGGTATGTCGAGCGCCCGGATATCGAGCCCGCCCGACATCGTACGCCCGCCCCCGGCCTGTGCAGCGTTGTAGGCACGGCTCAAGCGTGTGATCGAATCTATCAGAAGCACAGCATCCTTGCCCATTTCGGCTTTTCGTTTAACATATCCGAGGGCCAGTTCTGAAATGCGTGTATGGCTTTTTGTGGATTTGTCATTGGAGGAGGCAAAAACACGACCGCGTGTGGTGCGGATGAAATCGGTCACCTCTTCCGGCCGCTCATCAACGAGCAGCACGGCCAGTTCGATATCCGGATGATAGTCATCAACGGAACGGGCAATGTTTTTCAGCAGTACGGTTTTACCCGTTCTCGGCGGTGCCACGATCAGCGCCCTCTGCCCTTTCCCAATCGGCGCAATGAGATCGATGACGCGCAACTCAATCTCATCAGGGCTGCGTGAAAGCTTGATCTGCTCAATGGGCATGATTGGGGTTTGCAAATCAAAGCGGACAGCTTTGGCCCAAACCTCATAGGGTTCGCCGTTGACCGAATGCACACTGACAAGCCGCTTGTTTCCTCTTTGATCCTGCTCAATCTCTCCCTCGACCAGCAATCCGGGCTTCAGGTTGAAAAAGCGGACCATTTCCGGTACCGCAAAAGGGTCCTGGGGTGTTGCAGTGAACTCATGATCCAGCTTGCGTAGATATCCGACCCCTTTTTCCGTAACCTCCATGATGCCGGAATGCATACCTGCCGGTTTCACATGCTGGTTATCAAGAAAACTGGGCAGACCGCCGCCACGCTGCTGGGTGCCGCCTTTCTTGCCTTTTGGACGGCTTTTCTTACCCTTTTTTTTGCGGCTGCGTCCTTTTCTATCCTGGGAATTACTCATTTTTTTATTGTTTTTTATCTGATAACGGGGGTTTTTCAGATGCTCGAATATCTTGTGAGCAGCCTGAAAAACACGGTCTTCCCCTGGGTCCTTGCCATACTGCGTTCAGGACGATAATCTATCTCAAAAAGGAGTTATTTCCGGATGGACGTGTTGCTCCATCCGCTTGCATCAGCGGATGGTCGTCTCTTCGGCAATCCAGGAGTAACAATCTCTAAGGGAACCGTCGATACGGATTCTTTCACCCGTATTCCAGTTCTGATAGAATTTTTCTTCTGCGGTTGGCGTAACCGGCTCGTAGATTCGGTACAGGCGATTGACTGCGGAACTGACCCCGGAATTGCGTTGGATGGCCCTGTCAAGATAGTCCAGCACCAGCCAGTAAACGGCCTTGTCAATACGTGTCATATCGGTACCGGCGCAGCGCGATACGGCCTCCGCGTAGATTTGTGCGATGGTGATTTGCGGTTCACCCCAGTTGGGATCTTCGCTTGCAGCACGGCGTGCAAAACGACGTGCTTCCTGAAGATCCCTGAGACTCAGGTAGTTGTCTGCAATCCGCAGCGATGTGCGTGCCTTTACCGACCCCTGCTGGATTTCATGCGCCTCAGACAAATAGCGGATAGCTTGACGATACTCGCCCTCATTTTCCGCTTTGTCAGCAAGTCGCGTGATGTTGGCAACACTGGGCTCCACTTCGTACATACGCTCCGCCATCTTTCTGGCCTCGGATCGGTCGCCGACCGCCTGGAACAGCTCGTAAAGCTCCTGCATCAATTCGATATTGCCGGGATCTTCCTGCAGATCATCTGACAGCAACTCGATTCTTTCACCCGGATCGGTAATAAGGTCATTCCTGGTCTGCGCAAAAAACTCCCGTGTGTTTTCATCAGCAAATGGTTCGGCCTCATTAATGATCGCAAAGGCACTTTCCCGGTCATTCTGCCGGGCATAGTTCTGAACAATAAGCTGCACATAATATCCGCCACCCGATTCGGTGGCCCGCTTCGGATCCAGGCGGAACATCTCTTCGTAGTTCTTGAGCGCCATCTGGAACGCATTGCGGATATGGTCCGAGTTGCTTTGATAGAACCGGCCGCGATTGAAATGCCAGCGGTACTTGTCAATCTCTTCCTCGGTGAAGAGCGCAAAAACCCTGTCAAACATTTGCAACGACGAATCAAGGTATGCCTCACGCAAAGCAGGATCTTCCTGCTGGGTGGACATGTACTCGTAAATGTCGATCATTCGACGGAAGTTGCGCTCAGCCGGATAGTTGCCCGGGTACTCCTCCATCTCTTTCGGGTGCGCCTCTACAAGCCAGCGACCGTAGATCAGTGCCTGCTCATACTGTTCGTTCCGGAAGTCTTCGGAAAACAGGGACTGAATCTGAAGCGGCGTATAACCGAAGGGTTGGGCGCCTGCCGCACTGGTCATGACCAGCGCTGCAATCAGAATAAGAATAGATTTTGTCATGATGTTTGAAAGTTTATCTGTTGCTGTTTGCTTACTGCAGACGACGCTGAATAAACATGAGTTCCGACAAGTTGAATGAGAGACTCAATCCAAAAACCCTTTCTGAAATCAGTCCGGCCGATTGCGTCCCCCGGAAACCATACTCGACATTGATGTCAATTGAGGAGTTGGTCCGTGAAGATGGAATGCTGATGCCACTATGAATGGTAAAGGTTTCAATTTCCTTGTCATTAAGTTTAAGGTTGCCTGTATCATATGATACGCCTAACCTGTATATAAGGTTCGAAAGTAAACCGGAGGCATCTCTGCGGGCAGCGATATACTGTCCGCCCATGCCAAGCCTGATACGATCTTTCAGGAACTCCTCTGACTCCCCGCTGAAATTGGAATAACCGCTCCAGTTCTGATAGAGCACATCGCTTGTAAACTGAATAAATGGATTGGGATTGTAGGAGAATCCGGCACTCGCTTCCATCGGATAGACGGCCTGGCCGTCACCGTAATATGACGGTGGACGAATGGTTACGTCATTGAAATCAATCCGTGATTCAAGTTTTCGTTCTGAAACGAGATTGACCGGCAGGGATACCATCGCCCCCAGGGTAAACCGGTCATTCTGCCGGAAAGCATTTCTCTGATGGAAATATATGCCAAAACGGTTTCCAAATCCATAATGCGATGTAGATTCCCGCAGATTCGAAGGCCGGTAATCAGGATTGTCAAAAAAAACAGTCTGATCCCGGCGGATATTTCCGATCAGCAGCGATGGGGCATACCCGATGGAGAGGCTGCTTGTGAGCCGGTATCCAATTCCAAGCTCCACCCTGTTGATGCCGCCGTTGCCCCTGTTTTCAATGACATAATCCAGCTCATCACCGGTGTGATTCTCATCCGGTGCGAGCTGATACGGGTTCTGCATTGTAAACCGGGATGACGTCAGTGGTGTAAGAGACAGATTGATCCCGAGGCGATCCCTCATGAGCGGCATCACCACCTGGAACGGGCCGCTGTGAAACTGGGTGGACCGGTACTGTGTCTCCGGCGATGTGGCATCAAAACTTGAAATCTCAAAGGCTCCGCTGGCGTTGGTAAAAACCGCCCGGGACCATACTGCAGGATTGGATGCCCCCGGGACCCTTGCATCATGAAGGGCAACACCATAGACACCCATTCCTTGTGCATATGACGCCCGGAAATCATTGGGGGCGCCCAGTGCGAAATGGGAATAGGCAGAACCGCCTCTCCACACATCCTGGCCTTCCGCCGCGGAACAGATTCCGGTCAATAATATGGCTATGGCCGGTATGGATTTGACAAATCGTCTCATAGTTTCAGTGTGGGCTTACTGCTCTTTGGAAATACTGGTAATTAACAATTTTGGCTGTCTCCCGGGACTGTCCGGGCCGGATAGCAAGGTCGGGATAATCCGTCCGTCATTTCCGCCTACAACCGCGTAAAGCCTGCGGTCGTCTGCGCCGTTTCGCAACCGTTCGTTGGCCAGGTTGGTCAGGTTGACTCGGTAAGAACTGTCTTCGGCACGACGGGTAGCCTGGAATCGGGGATCAACGGCAATGGCAAAATTCAGCTGATCCGGTCTAAGATAATAGACAATCATCGTCTCGGACCTGGGTCGCTCGAAGTCAGCGGGAATCCCGGTCTTCATGCGCACCGTATCTTCATAAATAACGAGTTCCACCCTTGAAAAATTGGCGGTCCCAAGGAACTCTTCGGTAAAATCAATGTCCAGTTCAAGCATACTGCCCCTGGTATTGAAGACCGGCTTGCTTTCACCCGGGGCCGCTTCCTCCGGCCCTTCCTTCTCCAGGCTGATTGCCGAACTGCTTATTTCCTTGCTGAGATCTCTCATGCCGTCACCCGCCTCAACAAGCAGTCTCGCACGGGAGACCTGTATTGAGAACATTTTTTCCGTACCCTCCGCAGGCACGATGGCCAGCCCGGGCATATCTGCACGGTACAGGGAGTCACGCAATTCCGAAGTCCGCCTGTTGAAAATCTCCCTGAATCTGCCGGTCCATTCCTCACTCAACCGGACCGTCACCGAATCGCGGTCGGTGATGGAAAACTGCCCTACCACTTTTCTGCTCATGTCCGGATTTTTTGCAAGGGCGGGGATGGAATCATAGCGCCATGACGAGCTTCTCCAGGGCCGGGCGATTTCCACTATCTCAAAATCACTCCGTGCCGTTTCCACGCCATGGCGGTTGCTGACATTCAGGCTGAGGCGCACAACGGCGTTTTCACCTATGGTATCGGCCTCGGACTCTCTGCTGATCGATGGACGCAGGAGTGCCGTCGCCTTCATATCACCGAATACGGGGTCTTCAATCCGACCGGTAGTGACAAATGTCCGGTTTCCACTGAAAGAGGGGGAGCTGACAACCGAAAGATTGGAGATCAACAGCGAATCGGAATGCACTGCTACATCGTCCGGAGATAAATCCCCGCCAACTATCGGTGTGTCGTCGCAAGATGAGACAAGTCCAACTGCCAAAAGCAGCATCAAGGGAAGTGTCAGACGGTTCAAAATGCCGTCAAACGTATACATATGGCTTAAATACCAGAGGTTATTCCGTAATTTTTTTGTAGTAATCGGCAAATTTGCTGGATACATCCTGAGGCGAGCCCTGAATTTTGTCCGGTGCTATGCCCAGTTTTTCAAACGTTTCATCCAGTTCCGAACCGAGCTCGTTTCCGGTCACGATGTGGTCTGCGTAAGTGAGTCCCGCCCTCAGAAAGTCAACTTTGCCGTCAAACATCACCGTACTGCGGTCAAAATCTTCGGGAAGGGTCATAAGATCCAGGATGCTCTCATCAAAAATACCGTGATTGACAGCGCTATGAACATTGAAGACCACTTTGGTCTGTGAAAAATTCTCGTCGTTCTTGTAGACCGATTTGAGCAGTACCGGTATGAATCCGGCCGCCCAGTCGTGACAGTGAATGACGTCAGGCTTCCAACCAAGCTTTTTAACGGTTTCCAGAACACCCTTATTATAAAATACAAGACGCTGATCGTTATCCGGGAAAAACTCTTCGCTCTGCGGATCGGTAAACAGTCCTTTTCTCTTGAAATACGTATCGTTATCCAGGAAATACACCTGAAGTTTTGCGTTTGGAATACTGGCCACTTTGATACGCATGCTCTCTTCCTGGCCGCCCACCCTGACCTTGATGCCGGCCAGGCGGATCACTTCGTGCAAACGGTTCCTTCGGTCGTTAATAGATCCGTATTTAGGCAGAAGCAAGCGGATTTCGAATCCTTTATCCTGAAGGGAAGCCGGCAAAAAGCGAAGCAGGTCCGCCGTATGGGTCATGCGTGCGAACGGGGATATTTCAGCAGCAGCGTAAAGAATTTTCATAATGGGTCAATTCACGTTTCCGGACTGTTGTTGTGATTCCGAAAGGGTCAGGCACTAAATCAGGGCCGAACGACCCGCAAACCCTCGGAAAAAAAGCGGTCATTTCAAATGAATACAGACACTTGGCTGCCTCCCATATCTGATTGCATCATATCTTGGAGGGCGACCGCTAAGGATAATCTGATAATATACGCAAATTTGGCCTGAACCGAAACCTATCCGGGTTCTTCCGTATCTATATCCGACAAATTCGAATCGGTTCTGACATCATTTGGATTCCGGTTGCTGATGGAAATGATATTCCTGATGCGGTTACGGTCCAGGCCGTTCAGCATATCATCGGTATACCGCCACATCCAGTTGTCTTCCGTTGTTCCGGGGAAATTCATGCGGTGCTCGCCGTCCAGCTCCATGAAATCCTGCAGCGGGAAAATGGCCTGGTTTGCAACCGAAAGCATTCCCAGGCGGATGAGTTGCCAACTCACATCCGAACCATCGGACTGCGTGTATTCGCGCAGATAATGCTTTTCGTTTTCCGGCGCCTGTTCATACCATCCGAGTGTGGTATCATTGTCGTGCGTGCCTGAGTAGACAATGCAGTTGGAATCCTGGTAGTTGTGCGGCAGGAATCCGTTGCCCGGGTCATCAAAGGCAAACTGGAGCACTTTCATCCCCGGAAAGCCGAAGGAATCACGCAGTTTCACGACACTCTGCGTAATCACGCCCAAATCTTCCGCAATGATCGGAAGTTTGCCAAGTTTCTTTTCAATGGCCTTGAACAGCTTCTCCCCCGGTCCTTTGACCCAGCGGCCGTTCTCCGCTGTCTTTTCATCGGCCTTGATCTCCCAGTAGGCATCGAAACCCCTGAAATGATCCACGCGGATGGCATCAAACATGGTGAACATCTGGTTGAAGCGGTCAATCCACCATTGGTAGCCATCTTTTTCCAGTTCTTTCCAGCGATAGAGCGGGTTCCCCCACAGCTGTCCGGTCTCGCTGAAGTAGTCGGGCGGGACCCCCGCCACCAGGAGCCGGTTTCCGGTCTCATCCACATCGAAAAACCTCTTGTTGGCCCATACATCGGAGCTGTTGTGGTCAACAAAGATCGGGATATCGCCAATGATCCGGATGCCTTTACCGTTGGCGTATTTGCGCAGTGCCATCCACTGCTCAAAAAATTCAAACTGGGCCCAGTACTGGGATTCGATGCGCTTTTTGAGCTTTTTTCTGGCACCGTCCAGGGCCTTTTTTTCGCGCCGGGCCAGCTTTTCATCCCACTGGTTCCACGGCCGCTTCCCATTTTCCAGGAGACAGGACATGAACAGGACGTAATCATCCAGCCACACTTCGTTCTCTTTCTTGAACTCATTGAACCGTTTCTGCTCGTCACGGTCATTGCGATCGTAAAATCGTTTGCAGGCAAGATTGAACAGCTCATCCTTGATGGCATAAGCCTTGTCATAATCAACACTGGTGTCCTGCGGAAGCCGGTGTTTGGCAAGCTCCTTCTCCTCCAGAAGACCTTTTTCCTTTAGCAGGTCCGGACTGATGAGATAGGGGTTTCCCGCAAACGCCGAATAGCTCGCATAGGGCGAGTTCCCGAAGCCGGTAGGACCCAGCGGGAGGATCTGCCAGTTTCCCTGGTTCGTATCCTCAAGATAGTCAATGAATTGATATGCCTTTCCTCCCAGGTCTCCCATTCCATAGTCCGAGGGAAAAGAGGTGGGGTGAACCAGGGTGCCACTGGATCTGATAGCGTCCATATATACAGAACAGATAGGTTTATGTGGATTTGATGATGATTCCGGCCAGCGGCGGGATATTTATCCGGACGTGGGCAGGCTGGTTGTGAAACTCTCCTTCTTCAGCAACCAGTTCAAGATTGCCGAAATTGCTGCCACCATAGAATTCCGAATCACTGTTGAATACCGTTTTATAACTTCCGGTTCTGGGGACACCGATCACATAGTCATAATGCACCTGTGGCGTGAAGTTGAAGATGCACACCACGGCATCATACTCTTTTTTACTTCTTCTGATGAAAGCAAGTATGCCATTGTCCGCGTCGGAAAAATCGACCCACTGAAACCCGCCCCAGTCAAAATCGATCTGGTGCAATGGTTTCTGCTCCCGGTATACCCGGTTGAGATCTCTCACCAGTGTCTGTATTCCCTTGTGCTGGTCATAGTTGAGCAGGCCCCAGTCAATGGACTTTTCACTGTCCCATTCGCTCCATTGGGCAAGCTCCGCGCCCATGAAAAGCAGTTTCTTCCCGGGGTGACAGAACATGTAGGTGTAAAGCAGCCTCAGATTGGCAAACTTCTGCCAGTCATCGCCCGGCATCTTGGAGATCAGCGACCGCTTCATATGCACCACTTCGTCGTGCGAAAGCGGCAGCAGGAAATTCTCCGTGAAAGCGTAGATCATCGAAAACGTAAGCTGGTTGTGATGATACTTGCGGAACAGGGGATCAATGGCCATGTATTTCAGGGTGTCGTTCATCCACCCCATGTTCCACTTGTAGTCAAAGCCGAGCCCGCCTACGTACGTCGGACGGGAGACCATGGGCCACGAGGTAGACTCCTCCGCCATTGTCACAATCCCTTCAAATTCCTCATTGATTACCACATTGAAACGCTTCAGGAAATCAATGGCCTCAATATTTTCCCTTCCTCCAAACCTGTTCGGGACCCAATCGCCTACTTCCCGCGAGTAATCCAGGTAAAGCATGGAGGCAACCGCATCCACACGCATTCCATCGATATGGAATTTGTCGCACCAGTAGACCGCGTTGGAAATGAGGAAGTTCTGGACCTCCGTGCGTCCAAAGTTGAAAATGAGGGTGCCCCAGTCGCGATGCTCGCCCTGCCGCGGATCGGTATGCTCGTAGAGCGCCGTGCCGTCAAACAGCCGCAACCCGTGATCATCCTTGCCGAAATGAGCCGGTACCCAATCCACGATTACGCCTATACCAGCCTGATGGCACCGGTCCACAAAGTACATCAGATCTTCAGGCGGACCAAACCGGGAGGTTGGCGCAAAGTATCCCGTTATCTGATACCCCCATGAAGGGTCGTAAGGATGCTCGGCAATCGGAAGCAGTTCGATATGCGTGTAGCCCATCTCCTTTACGTACGGAACCAGATCGTCGGCCAGTTCGCGATAGGACAGGAACCCGGTCGGATCCAGTTCTTTCTTTTTCCATGATCCAAGATGCACTTCATAGATGGACATCGGATCATCAAACCCTTTTGTGCGGTGGGTCATCCAGTCCTCGTCTTTCCACTCGTAGGTGTTGATATCCTTGACAATGGAAGCATTCCGCGGACGGAGTTCGGAGTAAACTGCGTAGGGATCGGCCTTGAGCAAGGGAAGGTCCTGCCCCTCAACAGCTATCTCATACTTGTAGATATCACCTTCGATTATCCCTGGAATAAAGATCTCCCAGAGACCCTGATCGTGATATCTTCGCATCGGATGACGGCGGCCGTCCCACTCATTGAAACTTCCGACCACGCTCACCCGCTTTGCTCCCGGAGCACAGACAACAAACCGTGTCCCGCTTGCCTCCCCGAGTTTCATGAGATGCGAGCCCATCCACTCATAAGCCCTGCGATGGTTGCCTTCACCCCAAAGCTGCAGGTCAAAATCCGAAAGAGTGGGCCCGAACGAATAGGGATCGGCCGTGGTGTAGGTGTTGCCATCAAAAAGCACTATTTCATAGTAATAGGATGGCACCTCATCTTTTCCCTCAAAAAAACACTCAAAAACGCCGCCGTCACTGATTTTGGACATCTCCTCATAGGATGTCCCGTTATCCAGCCATATCTTTACGGACCCGGCATTGGGTTGCAAGGTGCGGACGACAATCCCCTCCTTTTTCCCCTTTTTGTATTGGTGCGGCCCAAGTACCGCAAATGGATCTGAGTGATCGGCCCGTTCCAGTGCAGAGATTTGAGCTCGGTCGAGAAACTTCTGTATCACAGGCATATATTTCGGAGGATAATTTATATTTTCGGGTAAAATACAAAGATTTCATCTAAAATTAAGTACATCAGAATACGTGCTGGTGCGTTAGGCTGTCTGATCGTGCCTTCGAATTGTCACACACAATTGTCACTTGAATAATTACGGGTAATAATCCTTTGAAAGCCAGTCATCTCATAGCCAGAAGATACCTTTTTTCAAGAAAAAATGTATCGCTGATTAATACGCTGACCATGATCAGCGTAGCCGGTGTGACCGTTGGAACGGCCTTGCTGATCGTAGTGCTTTCAGTATTCAACGGATTTTTCGAGGTAATTAAAAGCATGCTGATGGCCAACGACCCGGATCTGCGCATCGAATCGGCCGAGGCACGCTCCTTCATAATCACGGAATCCATGGAGCAGACGCTTGCCGGAATACCGGAAATCGCCGTGCAGTCCCCGTTTATCCAGGGCAAGGCACTTGTTGCGCACCGCGGAAGAAGGGACCAGGTGGTTGCTGTAAAAGGGGTGGATCCCGAGCGTTTCGCCCGGTATGCCGATCTGGATGCCCTGATGTTTGCCGGCGGACTGGATCTGGAGGTTCGCAACCGCAGGCCGGGCATTCTGCTTTCAGATCAGGTCAGCCGCAGCCTCCAGCTGAATATCGGCGATGACATCGCCCTGCTCAGCGCCACGGGCATGCGGCGCGCGCTCACCCAGTTCACCGGTCCGCGGATAAGCCGCTTTGAGGTGCGCGGAATCTATGATATGAGACAGGTGATCGACGAACCGGTCATGTATGTCGATATCGCCGCAGCCCAGCGCTTGTTCGATCTGCGCGATGAAGTGTCCGGCCTCGACATCAGCCTGCATGACCACAACCGCGCAGATGCCGTCAAACAGATCCTTCAGCGGGAGCTCGGCGACCGGTACCGCGTGCAGACATGGTACGACCTGCAAAAGCCGCTCTACGACGTCATGAACCTGGAAAAATGGGGCGCCTATTTCATCCTGATGATCATTGTCCTTGTAGCCGTACTCAACATCGTCGGCTCTCTCACCATGGTCGTGATCCAGAAACAGCGCGACATCGGACTGCTCCGTTCCATCGGATTCCGCAGAAAAGATATCATGAGCGTATTTCTTCGACAGGGATGGTACGTGGGGCTCATCGGCTGCATCATGGGGGGGACGGTCGGACTTACCCTTGCCTGGCTGCAGGACCGTTACGAAATGGTGAAACTGGCCGGTGCAGAGTCGTTCATCATCTCGGCCTATCCGATACAGATTCAGTGGATGGATGTCAGTTTTGTGCTGGGAGGGAGCCTGCTTCTCTGCGTACTCGCCAGCTGGTACCCCGCTCTAAGAGCCGCCTCCATCCAGCCGGCCGATGCCGTGCGCAACGAATGAGATTCATCAGCGACCCTGCTACCGTTCGGTGTAGCTGTCGGGCAGATCGTTCTCATACAGCACCACATCCCCATCCTTCAGCCGCTCCCTGAGCAGGTCGTTGGCTTCGAAAAGGCTGGCCACCACGGAGATCTCCTTCTCCGGATATCCTCCTTCCACAAGGCCGTCATAGACCGGCCGGGTCTGGTTTTCACCAACAAGGTACACATGGTCCGGGGCATGTTTTGCCACATGGCGTCCGAACTGCCGGTTCTCCTCTTCCTGCCGGTCTCCCAGCTCGATCATACCGGGCGTTACGATATATTTCCTGCCCGTTTTGAATGCCGCCAGCACCGAAACGGCATTTTTTGCCCCGACGGGATTGGAGTTGAAGGCATCGTCAATGACCAGCACCCCGTTGCGCTTCTTGAGTTCCAGGCGGTGCTCCACCGGCCGCGCTTTCTGCAGCGCCACGCGGATAGTGGGCAGCCGCAGGCCCATGACCAGCCCGGCCGCCACCGCCAGCAGCGCATTCTGCACACTGTGCTCTCCAAGAAGCGCCATGGTGATTCGCTCCGAACCGCCCTCGCTCAGCGTTGCCGGCCGTTGACCGCCGCGGATTTGCGACACTGTCCCGGAGCCGGCGCCCCGCATTCCGCCTCCCCCGCTTTCCGGCGTCACATGCACTACAAACGAACAGCCGTTCTCATCATAAGTGATCTCTTCCGCGTGGATGTGGTTGCTGCTTTGCATGATACCCGCCCGGATCACGGAGATATCGTCCCGGTCGGCCATGGCGCGTACCCGGTCGTCATCCCCGTTGAGCAGCGCGGTTCCTCCGGGTCGCAGATGACGGACCAGGGCGCCCTTGGTATGTGCGATCGCATCCACCGAACCAAAACTCTCCAGATGGGCAACGCCCACATTGGTGACCACGGCAATATCCGGCCGGGCGATACGGCAAAGCTCATCGATGTTTCCGGCGTAGCGGGCGCCCATTTCGAGGATCAGAACCTGGTCGTCCGCCTGCAGGTCGTTATTGATCACCTTGCAGATGCCCATCGGAGTATTGTAGCTCCCGGGAGTGGTGCAGACCCGAAAGCGCTCCTTGAGAACCGTATACAGAAGGAACTTGGTGCTGGTCTTTCCATAGCTGCCTGTCACCGCAATTATCTGCAGTTCTGGCATGGAAGCGATCTTCTTGCGGGCCTTTTGCTTGAAACGGTACTGGATGAGTTTTTCCACAGGATGCACCACGGCGGCGGCAAGGATCAGCACAAACGGCAGCAGGAGATCGGCAAATGCCCACGCCACCAGCAGCGTATACATGTCCGGGAACAACGTACCACGGTAAAACGAAAGGGCGGTTCCCAGCATGGGTACCCATATCGCCAGCAGCACCATCACCACGGTCAGGCGGATAACGCGCGGAGTAAAAACCAGCGGTTTTTTGATCTGCTTCATCTCAAATTCCGCCACACTCCCGAACCAGAACGCGGTGAAGATGAACAGTACCACCGCAAGCGAGGTTGTGGTGAGCAGCGGATCCAGATAGTGCAAGGCCACCAGCACCAGCAGGATGAGCGCCAGGTTGGGAACGGGCAGTAGCACCGTATTCCAGTGACGGATCAGCCAGGCGGAAAATTCATTGAATTTGTATCCGCTCTGCTGGAAAATATGCAGCAAATGCCTGCCGCGGTACAGCATGTGCCGCAGCATGATGAAGATCACTACCCAGGAGAGGGCCTCAATAAATGCGTAATACCAGCTCACGTGGTGCCCGTTTCTGTTTCCCGTTCATCTGTTATCAGAAAAACTTGCGCGTAATATACCAAGTTCTGTTATCTTGTCAGGCGATTCTTTCAGAAACAATACAGCCCGAT
>SKNL01000222.1 GCA_007120555.1 Balneolales bacterium | reverse complement strand
CTTCGATGCAGAGGATATAGATATCGGATCTTTCCATAGGGCAGTGGTAATGGTGTCGCTGTTGAGGTTAATTTGTTACCAGGGGCCAGTAAAATACGGCATATGCAAGAATAAGCATGACTCCGACTGCCCCGATAACCACGCCAACCCTGGCCATGTCCTTGGTGCGTATGATGCCGGTAGACATGGCAATGGCGTTGGGCGGGGTGGATATGGGAAGCGCCATGGCAAGGCTGCAGGCGACGGCGATCACGATGCCGGTGACAAGAAGGTTGAAATCTTCACCCATCACACCGGAAGTGTGCAGGCTGATGACAAGCGGCATGAGCAGTGTGGCCGTAACGGTATTGGAGAGAAAATTGGACATGGCCACAGCAACCAGGGCGAATACCAGCACCAGGGTGATGTACCCCATGGCTCCCCAATCGAGTCCGGAGATCATCCAGACGGCCAGTCCGGTCTTGTCCATGCCAATGCCGAGCGAGATGCCTCCAGCCATGAGCCAGAGAACATCCCACGGCAGGTTCCGGATATCATTTTTATTGAGGATGCGTCCGGTTACCAGTGCCGCCACCGGGAGGAATGCGACCATGCTGCTGGGAATGCCGTGCTGGTTTTCGGTGATCCAGAGCAGGACCGTGGAAGCAAAAATCACATAGAGTCCGATTGCCTTGGGTGTGGTGTTCAGCTTGCCCTTTAAATCCAGTTTGAACCGGTCGACACTTGCCGGGAAGAGGGCAAGAAGCAGCCACCAGGCAAAAAGGAGCATGATGACAACCAGCGGCGCGGCTATGATGATCCAGTCCGTGAAGGAGATGGATATTCCGTAATCGGTGAGTGCTGCGATGACAATGGCATTGGGCGGCGTGCCGATAGGCGTAGTGATACCGCCGATGTTTGCGGCAATGGGGATGGAGAGCGCCAGTCCGAACTTGAACCGGTCCCCGGGTTCCAGCTGGGCAATGATCGGCAGGATCACGGTAACCATCATGGCAGCGGTGGCGGTGTTGCTCATGAACGCGGAGAGAACTGCCGTGACCAGCATGAGCCCGAGGATGATGAAACGGGGCCTGGTACCGAATGGCGCCAGCAGATACCGGGTAAGGTTCTTGTCCAGATTGTATTTGACCGACGCCTCCGCCAGCATGAATCCACCCAGGAAAAGAATGATGATCGGGTTGGCCAGCGTGCCCAGATAGTCGGTGTAATTATTGGGCTGATAGTTGACAAGGCGATGTCCCGTATCGGTCACGATCGCCTGATCAGCCGAAAGGTCCTCGCTGTAGACGATGACATGCTTTCCATTGCGTTCGACCACATCCACACTGACCGCTTCCGTTTCCCCGGGTTCCGTTATCACAAGTACGGTGTCATCATCCTTGAGCGCGTTTGCTGGTATCTGCCATGTTTTTTCCTGCAGCTCCACGGGTTTGCCGGATGGCAGCTCGGTATCCATATACATGGGACCCTGTGCACTCAGCAGTACGATCTGCAAAAGAATGACCAGCATGGATGTGGCGTAGATGGGTATGGGTTCGAACATCCAGAAGACTGCTGCCATTATAAAGATGCCGAGTCCGATCTGGCCCGCAAAGGAAAGCGTGCCAAGCGGAAGCAG
The DNA here is from genome assembly GCA_007120555.1 of Balneolales bacterium. Taxonomy (GTDB): domain Bacteria; phylum Bacteroidota; class Rhodothermia; order Balneolales; family Natronogracilivirgulaceae; genus SKNL01. The sequence goes on along the minus strand of SKNL01000222.1, from coordinate 2,887 downwards.
GAAAGGGAGGATCAGTCCGAAAATGCCCAGAATCAGTCCTGTGATCTGAACGGTTGTCAGACCGGTTGAGCCCGATTTCATATTGCTTAACTTGTTAAAAATACGTGTTTTTGACGATACTGTAATAGTACGCTATCTATTTGAATGAATTATGAAGTGTTGCAGTGTGGATGCTGGCCGGCACCCCACCACACACAGGAGCATTCCTGGTTGCTCCGGTGCTGCAGGCGCAACGTCCGGGAATGTCCGGATGTATTTTTTTAGAATTTTTCATGAATTGGTGGTACATTTACGAATTAACATGCCAAGATATATCCTGTGGATATTTGCAAGGTATTTCCTGCAGGACAGCATCCAGCCGGATCTCAGTAAACTATTGTGAGCGGCGGCGGCGCATGTCCCGAAGGATCGGAGAAGCCATGGATATTATTATTCTATATGGACTTATCCTCAAGGCTGTGCCAATTTGAAAGTTACTAACTACAATCGGGTAATACTATGACGAACAAGGTAAAATATGTATATGTTTTTGGTGGTGGAAAAGCAGATGGCGACCGCACCATGAAAGAGCTGCTTGGTGGCAAGGGTGCCAATCTGGCTGAAATGAGCCGCACGGGGCTGCCGGTTCCTCCGGGGATGACGGTCACCACCGAAGCCTGCGACCATTATTATAAAAACAACGAGCAGTGGCCGGACGGCCTCGAAGAGCAGCTCAGGGAAGGTATCGCTTTTCAGGAAGAGCAGATGGGGGCAAAGTTGGGTGATCCCCAAAATCCTCTTCTTCTGTCAGTCCGCTCCGGTGCCGCAGCCTCCATGCCCGGGATGATGGACACCGTTCTCAACCTGGGGCTCAATGATGAAGTGGTTGAGGGGCTTGCCGAAAAGACCGGCAACGAGCGTTTTGCCTTTGACAGCTATCGTCGTTTCATCGACATGTTCGGTGACGTGGTCATGGGTGTTTCCCACGACCTGTTTGAAGAGGCCATGGAAAAACTCAAGGAAGAGAAGGGCGTCACAAATGACACCGATCTGACCGCTGAGGACCTCCGGGAGCTGGTGGAACGTTTCAAGGCCATTTACCGTAAGGAAACCGGATTCATGTTCCCGTCGGATCCGATGGAGCAGCTGCGTTATTCCGTCAATGCGGTGTTTGGTTCGTGGATGGCAGACCGCGCCGTAAGATACCGTCAGATCGTCAACCTCACCGGCTTGATCGGAACAGCCGTGAACGTTCAGGCCATGGTCTTCGGGAATATGGGCGATACCAGCGGCTCGGGCGTCCTGTTCACCCGGAACCCCAGTACCGGCGAGAACAAACTCTATGGCGAGTACCTGAAAAACGCACAGGGAGAAGATGTTGTGGCCGGAATACGCACGCCGAAGGATATTTCCGAACTGCACAATGACATGCCTGATGTCTATGACAAACTGGTCAGGCATACCCAGAAGCTCGAGAAAGCATATCAGGATATGCAGGATATCGAGTTCACAATCCAGGAAAAAGAGCTTTACATCCTCCAGACCCGAAGTGGAAAGCGGACCGGTGCCGCAGCCCTGAAAATAGCCGTTGATTTTGTGGATGAGGGCCTGGTCAACAAGGAAAAAGCGGTGAACCAGCTTGTTACCACCGCTCAGCTCGACCAGTTGCTCCACCCCCAATTCGACGAAAAAGCGATCAAGGAGAAAAAGGTTATCGGAAAGGGATTGCCTGCCTCGCCCGGCGCCGCCGTCGGATGTGTTTACTTTACACCTCAGGAAGCGGAAGAGGCACATCTGGCCGGTGAAAAAGTGATCCTGGCACGGGTAGAGACGAGTCCGGATGACGTAGGAGGCATGCATGCGGCCGAGGGAATCCTTACATCCCGCGGAGGTATGACCAGCCATGCGGCCGTTGTGGCCCGCGGATGGGGCAAGCCCTGTGTGGTCGGATGCGATGATATCGTAATCAACTACAAGTCCAAATCCATGACCGATGGAAAGCAGACCATCAAGCAGGGCGACTGGGTCTCCATCAACGGAACCACCGGTGAAGTTGTACTGGGACAGTTGCCGCTTGAGCCGCCTAAAATGAGCGATGACTTCCAGAAGTTCATGGAATGGGTGGATACGTTCCGCACCATGAAGGTGCGCACCAACGCCGACCGCGGCGAGGACGCCACCAAAGCCAGGGAGTTTGGCGCCGAAGGAATCGGCCTTTGTCGCACCGAGCATATGTTCTTTGAAGGTGAGCGCATCATCGCTGTGCGCCGCATGATCATGAGCGACAAGGAAGCGGACAGGCGCGAGGCCCTCGAAAAACTGCTTCCCTACCAGAAGCAGGATTTCATGGAGATCTACGAGGCGCTTGACGGCCTGCCTGTCACCATCCGCCTGCTGGATCCCCCGCTTCATGAGTTCCTCCCGCATGATGAGGATGAGATGAAGACACTGGCGAAACAGCTTGATATGAGCTTTGACAAGGTGAAAAGCCGTGTATCCGTACTTCAGGAATCCAACCCCATGCTGGGACACCGTGGATGCCGTCTGGGAATCAGCTTCCCGGAGATCACGGAAATGCAGACCCGTGCCATTATTGAGGCCGCCATCGAGGTGCAGGACAAAGGCATGAAGGTCTTCCCCGAGATCATGGTTCCGCTGATTGGAACCGCCGAGGAGTTTGAAGATCAGAAAGCGGTGATCAAGACTACGGCCGACAAGGTCCTGGAAGAGACCGGCAAGAAAGTGGAATACCTGATCGGTACCATGATCGAGGTGCCAAGGGCTGCACTCACAGCCGATGAGATCGCCCCGCTGGCCGACTTCTTCTCATTCGGGACCAACGACCTGACCCAGATGGCATTCGGGTTCAGCCGCGATGATATCGGCAAATTCCTGCCGGAGTATCTTG
>SKNL01000244.1 GCA_007120555.1 Balneolales bacterium | reverse complement strand
TCCAGCTCAGCAATTGACAAATCTCTGAGTTCGTGTGCTTTCATACGTTTCTGCGTTACTTGCCTTCGTAGTTCCGGCGCATAACAAATTTGGTTTTGATCGGAAGTTTAAATGCCGCAAGACGCAAGGCTTCTCTTGCCAGCGATTCGGTGACACCGGTGATTTCAAACAGGATTCGACCCGGTTCCACTACGGCCACGAAATGGTCGGGGGCACCTTTACCTTTACCCATCCGGGTTTCCGCTGCTTTCTTCGTAATGGGTTTGTCCGGGAAGATGCGGATCCATGTCTGTCCCTCACGCTGAAGCCGGCGTGTAATAGCTACACGGCAGGCTTCAATCTGGCGGGAAGTGATAAATTTAGGCTCCAGCGCCTTCAGGCCGAAATCACCAAAGGCCAGCTGATGTCCGCGACCGGACACTTTTTTGAACCGGCCCCGCTGAACCTTTCTTCTTTTTACTCTTTTTGGTTCTAACATGATTGAACGTGGTTTAAATCGTTTTTAAATCAGCTCTTCTTCCTGCGTCGCTGACCACCGCGGGAGCGCTTGGAACGACGTTTTTCCTGTTGCACATCGGCTTCAGGCTTGGCGGTAACAGCACTGGGTGTCAGATCCACATCGCCGATGATCTCGCCCTTGAATATCCAGACCTTGACACCGATACTGCCATAGATGGTTTGCGCCGTTGCGGTCGCATAATCAATATCAGCCCTGAACGTATGCAGCGGAACGCGTCCTTCCTTATACTGTTCGTTACGTGCCATCTCAGCCCCACCGAGCCGGCCCGAGCATTTTACCTTGATTCCCTCGGCACCCATTCTCATGGCGGATGCGATGGATGTTTTCATGGCACGCCGGAATGAAATGCGGGACTCAAGCTGTTGCGCAATATTCTGAGCCACCAGATTTGCATCCACTTCCGGACGTTTGATTTCACTGATGTTGATCTGCACGTCTTTGTTGGTAACCTTTCGAAGCTCCTCACGCAACAGTTCGACCTGCTCACCACCTTTTCCGATAATCACGCCTGGACGGCTGGTCATTAGTGTAAGAAGCACCCTCTTCGGTGTCCTTTCAATGATTATGCGCGAGAGGCCGCCATTGCGCAAACGGGCATGCAGGTAGTTTCTGAGTTGGTCGTCTTCCCTGAGATTTTCCTGAACCTGTTCTTCCGAATACCAGTTCGAATCCCATCCGCGGATGATGCCCAGTCTCAGACTTATAGGATTTACTTTCTGTCCCAAAACTTATTCCTCGTTTGCTTGGTTTTCGTCTTCAAGTTCTGCATTCTTTTTCGTGACCAGAACCGATATATGGCTGGTACGTTTTCGAATGGGGTGTGCTCTTCCCATGGGTGCCGGCTGGATACGCTTGAGGGTCGGGCCCTCATCCACCATTATCTCTCTTACGACGAGATCCTCGTTGTCCAGCGGTTCATCCTCAAAGCGATCCCTGAGATTCGCTGCTGCCGATCCGATGACTTTGGATACGACCTGGGCTGCACTCTTGTTCACAAACTTCAATTTGGTTATCGCAATATCAACCTGTTCTCCCCTTACAAGATCCGCTACGAGGCGAACCTTCCTGGGGGATATACGGATATACCGTTGAACAGCCCTTGCTTCATATGTGACTGTATCTTCCATTATCTGTTATTTTTTTTCACCTTTTTTGACGGGGTGCCCTTTAAAAATCCTGGTTGGCGAAAACTCGCCGAGTTTGTGTCCAACCATATTTTCCGTTACATAAACCGGTATAAATTGTTTGCCATTATGCACCGCGAAGGTGAGTCCGACAAAATCCGGTGATATCATGGAACCGCGGGACCATGTCTTAATGACTTTTTTGCTCCCGGTTTCGTTAGCCTTGTCGACTTTCCTTTGGAGCTTATAATGAATGTGGGGGCCCTTTTTAAGAGATCTTGGCATACCGAATTACTGTTTTTGGTTTTTTCTGCGTACAATGAACTTGGAAGAAAGTTTTTTCTTCTTTCTTGTTTTGTAACCTTTGGCAATCTGTCCCCAGGGTGAACGCGGATGGCCGCCGGACGACCGGCCTTCTCCACCACCCATCGGGTGATCTACCGGGTTCATGACGGTTCCGCGAACGGTTGGCCTGACCCCTTTCCATCGGTTCCTTCCTGCTTTTCCCATGGTGACATTGAAGTGGTCCGGATTACTGACCACACCTACGGTCGCCCTGCATTTGCCATTGATCATTCGTATTTCACCGGAGGGCATTTTCAGCGTTACATTCTTCTGGGTCTTGGCAATGACCTGCGCACTGGCTCCTGCACTTCGTACCATTTTACCACCGTTTCCGGGTTGGTACTCTATATTGTGCACCGTGGTACCCAAAGGCATGTTTTCAAGCGGCATGGCATTTCCCGTATCAGGCGCAACGGATTTGCCACTGATGACCTGGTCGCCCACCTTCAGCTTGTCAGGGGCTACAATGTATCTCTTTTCGCCATCGGCATAGGCAACAAGCGCAATTCTTGCCGTTCTGTTGGGATCATACTCGATGGTTTTTACCGTGGCGGGAACATCAAACTTGTCCCGTTTGAAATCAATGATGCGATAGCGTTTTTTGTGACCGCCACCGATATGGCGCACGGTCATTTTACCCCTGTGATTGCGTCCGCCGGAACGGTGCAGTTTCACGATCAGGGATCTTTCCGGCTGGTCCGTAGTTACATCCGAGAAATCGGGTGCAATTCTGTGCCGTGTACCTGGGGTAATGGGTTTGAGTTTTTTTGTAGCCATGCTTATATACCTTAAATTTCAGTAAAGAAGTCGATTTCCTGACCCTTCTTGATAGAGATGATCGCTTTCTTTGTGGCATTGGTCCGGCCGGCAATGTAACCGCGACGGGTGTTGCGGCCTTTCGGCTTGCCAGGATTGATCATGGTATTGATACTGGTTACCGTTACATCCGGATACAGTTCTTCAACGGCCTTCTTGATCTCGGGTTTGGTTGCCCTGCGATCTACTTCAAAAGCGTATTTGTTCTCTTTCTCCTGGATGCCTGTAAGCTTTTCCGTTATCAGAGGTTTGATTAAGACTCTTTTCATGCTTCTGCCTCCAGTGTCATTCCTTTAAAACTTTCTTCGAGCTGTTTGACGCCACTTTCCTGGAAGACAATGACATCGGCATTCAGGATGTGGTACGTTGCCGGATTGCTGGCTTCCATCACGCTTACACCGGGGATGTTGCGACAGGACTTGTAGACCTTTTCTTTCGTCCCTCCGGTAAGCAGAAGCACCTTCTTGTCCACATGGTTGAGAGCACGGAAAATGTCAAGGGCCGCACTTGTTTTCGGAGTGTCAAAATCGAAGTCCTCGACCACTGTGACAGCGTTGTCCTGCAATTTGTATACAATGGCTGAAAGACGGGCCTGACGCCTCATTTTCTTGGTTAACCGAACAGAATAATCACGCGGTTTGGGACCGAACACTGTGCCGCCGCCTTTAAGGAGAGGGGAGCGAATGGAGCCGCGTCTGGCCATTCCGGTTCCTTTCTGGCGATAAGCCTTGCGGCCTCCGCCACGTACATCAGACCGGCCTTTCGTGCTGGCGGTTCCTTTACGCTGGTTGGACAGGTAGGAACGAACATCCTCATAGATTACATGATCGTTTGGCTCGATCCCGAAGACAGCATCGTCCAGGTCGACCTCGCGGCCGCTTTCTGAACCATCTGTTTTTAAAACTTTGATTTTCATAGCAAAGAGCTGTTGAAATTATGCGTGGTTAAATACTACTATTGCGCGGTTTTTCGGACCGGGAATGGCACCTTTTATAAGCAGCAGGTTGGACTCCGGCATGATCTTAACCACTTCAAGCCTTTTGATCATGACCCGGTGGTTCCCTGTTTGTCCGCCCATTTTCATTCCCTTGAACACTTTGGACGGATCAGAGGATTGCCCGATGGAACCGGGTGCTCTTTCCCGGTTGTGCTGCCCGTGGGTCCGGCCACCAACACCGGAAAAACCGTGACGTTTAACAACACCCTGAAAACCTTTCCCTTTTGAAGTGCCGACCACGTCCACGTAGGTCTGTTCGCGGAATACATCTTCTACTCGAAGCGTATCCCCCAGTTTGGCTCCTTCCGGCACGAAATCGCGGAATTCACGTACATACCTCTTCGGGGAGGTGTTAGCTTTTGCAAAATGACCTTTCAATGCTTTGCTTACGAGCTTTTCACGCTTGTCATAGCTGGCTACCTGAACGGCATCATATCCGTCCACGTCCAACGATTTGATCTGCGTGATAACGCAAGGTTCGATCTCGACCACAGTGATCGGGACATTTTTGCCATTTTCGTCGAACATGTTGGTCATTCCGACTTTTTTTCCAATTAATCCAGTCATCTTGGTAGGGAACTGATTTTCCTGATTACACTTTTATTTCTACATCGACACCAGACGGCAACTCAAGCTTCATGAGTGCATCAACAGTCTGGGATCCGGTCGACAAAATATCGATCAGACGCTTGTGCGAACGTGAT
>SKNL01000099.1 GCA_007120555.1 Balneolales bacterium | reverse complement strand
TTCAACCAGACATTGTAGTCATCCTCACGAAGGATTACCGGCATGCGGTCGTGCAGCGGCTGCATAAGCTCATTGGCTTCCGTCGTCAGAATCGCAAACGTGTGCAGCTCGTTTCCATCCTCGTCCGTATGCGTATCATGGATGCCGGCCATGCCGAACAGATCCTGATCGAGCAGGCGAATATAAAAGGGGATCTTCCTGCCGCCTCCAAAGTCCTTCCACTCGTAAAAGCCATTGGCAGGCACAATGCAACGCTTTCTCTGAAATGCCTTGCGGAAAGAGGGCTTTTCGTTTACGGTCTCACTGCGGGCATTGATCAGGGGCTTCCAGTCGGAAAGGTCCTTGACAAATGGCGGGACCAAACCCCATTTAAGTGCCCCAAGAGCACGATCCTGCGTGCCCTTGATAAGAACTACGGGACGCACCGTGCCCGGCGCCGCATTGTAGTCCGGACTGATAAGATCTTCGTCCGCAACGGCAACCTCAAACCGGTTCTCGATGGCTTTTTTATCCGAATAAAGCGTGTATCTTCCGCACATGATGACAGATTCGTTCTGTGGTAACAAAAAGTTAGTGTATCCAATACGGTAAACCTTCACCGTCAGAGTGTCGTTCTCAGGTCGGCAAGATACACCATTTTTTTTAATTGATTGATTGCATCATGGATTTGTTCAATACCATATTCGTCTCACCGGATGGCCGAATCCGCGCCGGATGGCGGCTTCTCATGCAGCTTGTCCTGGCCGTGCTGCTCTACATTCCCCTTTCGCTCATCGCCTCGCAATTTGGCGGACAGAACATGCAGATCATCGCTTTTGGCATGGCCGCCACCCTGTCCGTCTGGATAGCCGGAATGGCATTTGACAAGCGCCCCATCCAGGATTTCGGACTCCGGGTGGATGCGCAATGGTGGCGGGACTGCCTGGCCGGATTCCTGATGGCAACCCTCGTGATGTCGCTTATCGTCCTCTTCCAGTGGCTGATGGGATGGATTGAATTCACCGGCTTCGGCTGGAACCGTTCCTCGCAACGAAATTTCGTTGCAATGCTCGGTGGATATGTGCTGACCATGGCCGTTGTAGGCTTTTACGAGGAGCTCTGGTCGCGCGGATACCAGCTCAGGAACCTTACAGAAGGTTTTTTCACCGGCCAAAATCGAAATGCCGCCGGGATCATCGCCATTGCTATTTCGTCACTCGCCTTTGGTTTTTTGCATATTGGAAATCCGAATATCACTTTGCTTGGAATCGTCGTGATTTTCCTGGCGGGTGTCATGCTGGCGCTGCCTTATGTGGTAACCGGACAACTGGGACTTTCGGTCGGGCTCCATTTTGCCTGGAATGTCATCCAGGGAGCCTTGTACGGCTTGCCGGTGAGCGGCATCCGGTTTCGGCAATCCGTACTTCAACTGGAGGCGACCGGTCCGGAAATCTGGACCGGCGGAAGATTTGGTCCCGAAGGCGGCATCCTGGGCGTCATAGGTGTTTTGCTGCTGATAGCAATGACATGGGCGCTGCTTCGTTATAAAAAGCATCCCATTGCCGTTTCAAAAGAACTTGTGGCACCGCCATCGCACCGAAGCACTTACGTTTGACGGCATTTTTTTGTATATTACCTTGATTGAATAAATCGCTTATTGTACAGAGATAAGCCACTTTTTTTAAACTTACTATATATTTTGTCATTTGATAGATTCAACCTCCAGGATGAGGTATTAGACGGGTTGAGGGACATGGGTTTTGAAAAGCCCACCCCGATCCAGGAAGCGTGTATTCCACTGATCATGGAAGGCCGGGATGTTCTGGCCTCTGCACAGACAGGCACCGGCAAGACAGCGGCGTTTGCCATCCCGATCCTGCACAATCTTCTTGAAAAGAAAAAGAACAAGAAGGAAGGCATTCGCGCACTGGTGATAACACCCACCCGAGAGCTTGCCAGTCAGGTCGACGAAGCCTTTTTTGCAATCGGCTATCACACCGGTCTTTCAACCGCAAAAGTTTATGGCGGCGACGATTGGTCGCGTCAGGAAAAAGCGCTCAACCGGGGTACAAACATCATTGTTGCCACGCCCGGCAGACTGCTCGATCATATCAGAATACATGATATCGACTTCAGCAATCTTGACTTTCTGATCCTCGACGAAGCCGACCGTATGCTGGATATGGGCTTCATCCCCGACATTACGCAGATCGTAAGCAAACTGCCAAAGGAACGCCAGACACTGCTGTTTTCGGCCACCATCCCGCCGAAAATCGAACAGCTGGCCAGGAAGATGATGAACAATCCGGAACGGGTGAACATGGCCCCGCCCAACATGGCGGCCGAAGGCGTCACCCAGGGGATGTATTACGTCGAAGAGCGGGACAAGCTGCCCCTCGTGCTCCACCTTTATGAAAAAGAGCAGTGGAATTCGGCCATCATCTTCATGTCCACCAAACGGGCCGTCGACAAGCTGACCCGGGAACTCGGGAAAAAGGGAGCCAGTGTGACCAGCATCCATGGTGACCGGACACAGGCAGAGCGGGAGAAGGCCCTGGAAAGTTTTCGTAAAGGGGAATACCGGATCATTGTCGCCACCGATGTCATGTCCCGGGGAATTGATGTGGATGGCATTTCGCATATCATCAACTTCAGTGTCCCCCACGATGTGGAGGATTATGTCCACCGCATCGGCCGCACGGCCCGTGCCGAGGCCAAAGGCGATGCCATCACACTGGTGTCAGGCCAGGATCGCCGCTACATGGAGAACATCATCCGCGCCATGAAGTCCGAAATCAACAAGCTGGAAGTTCCCGAACTTGGCGGTGGCGGAAAAACCGACGGCCGGAAACAGCAGGAAAAAGGCAAGGAAAGGGAACAGAAAGCACCATCCCGGCAAAAGAAGGATTCTCAGGATACAGAAAAACAGGATCCACGGGAACAGGCCGCTGAAAAACAGGATCCCGAAAAACCGGAAACGGATCAGCCGCAAGATGAACGGCCCAAACGCCGCCGTGGCAGGAAACGGCCGGGCGGCCGGAAACGGACCGGCAAACGACAGGGTCAGGACCAGGAAACCCGCACTGACGAACAGCAGCCATCCGGCAAACAGGCTCAGGGAAAAGCCGCCCGCGATGACAAGGGCTCAGACAAAAAGCCGGAGGACAAAGGGCCGGAACAAAAAGATGATTCCGGCCGTAAAGAAGATTCCAGGCAGCAGAAATCCGGTGGACGTGGACGGGGTCGTGGCCGGGGCAGAAAACCTCAGCAGCGCCGTGATGAAAAAACCGGCGGTGAGGATGACTCCCGCCGCCAGGGCAAAGCAGCACAGCGTAAGGGTCCGCGCAGCGGCCGAGGTCGCGGCAAAGGGCCTTCCGGCCAGCCGTCGGATGCATCCAAAAAAGAAATGTCGCGCAAAGAGACCGAACGCAGGGAACTCTTCGAGAACATCACCTCACCCGACATGAAGAAGGTGAACAAAGCCGTCGACAAAAAGAAAGGCTTCTGGTCAAAAGTCAAAAACATCCTCGGAGGAGACTGATTCACGAAGGCAGCCAGTGAATGAAGCAATGCACAAGGAAACGGATCAGGCAATCAATTAGGCAATGAATATCTACGCTGTCATTATACTGCTTGCTTTGGCAGTCAACTATGTTCTGAACCTGATCTCGGATCTGCTGAATCTCCGGGCATTACAAAAACCTCTTCCCGATGAATTCAAGGATGTCTTCGACGAGGAGAAATACCGCAAGGCACAGGAGTACAACCGGGTCCGCACCCGGTTCGGCCTCCTGACATCAACATTCAGCATTGTTGTCCTCCTTGTCTTCTGGTTTGCCGGAGGGTTCAATTGGGTGGACCAGTTCGTGCGCGAATTCGGTTATGGGACCATAGTGACCGGACTGATGTTTGTCGGGATACTGATCCTCGCCCAAACCATTATCTCACTCCCTTTTTCCATCTATTCCACTTTTGTTATTGAGGAACGGTTCGGATTCAACAAGACAATGCCGGCAACATTCCTCACCGACAGGCTGAAGGGGCTCATGCTGACCATGCTCCTGGGCGGACCGCTGCTGGCCGGTGTGATCGGTATCTTCGAATATCTCGGCGCCATCGCCTGGTTGTACGCGTGGGCTGTGGTTATCCTGTTTACGCTTTTTGTGCAGTTCATTGCCCCCACCTGGATCATGCCGCTCTTCAACAAATTCACGCCGCTGGAAGACGGTGAACTGAAGCAGGCCATTCTTGATTACGCCGAAAAGGTCTCGTTTCCTCTGCGCGGTATCTATAAAATTGACGGATCGCGCCGCTCCAGCAAATCCAACGCGTTCTTCACCGGATTTGGCAGGAACAAGCGCATCGCGCTGTTCGACACACTGATCGAAAACCACTCGGTTCCGGAACTGGTAGCCGTACTGGCCCATGAGGTCGGACACTACAAGAAAAAACACATCCCCAAAAACATGATCGTCAGCATGCTGCACACCGGGGTGATGCTCTTTCTGCTGTCGCTGTTTATCCGCGTTCCGGGGCTTCATGAGGCCTTTTTCA
>SKNL01000071.1 GCA_007120555.1 Balneolales bacterium | reverse complement strand
CTCCCGCCGAAGGTAATGCTGTACTGGTCAAATCCGCCAAAGCTCCGTTTGGATTCTACAAAGAGAATGATTCCTTCCAGATCAAATTCCGTTCCTCCTCCGGCATTCAAGCCGAATTCATTTTTTGATTCCTCGGAATCCGGTCCGGTTACCGGACGATTGTACCGGTAACCGGCAAAGTGCACCCCCACCAGCACATACATCCGGAACATTTGCTGATTGACCAGATGGTAATTGGCATTTCCATTCAGTTCAATAAAGCGGGGGTTCTGAAACTGGGGATCGTTCAGCAGGTAGTAGATGAAATCGGCGCCGATGCGGATGCCGTCCGTCAGGGAACGGTATAAGTTGACATTCATGCCCATCTCCCCGTCCGCGCCAACATCGAATCCGTAAGCCACCCCCAGCCCTATTTCGGAATCTCCCGCCTTTTTCTGCGCGTTTCCGGACAGTGGCAGCATCAGGATCACTCCCAGGATCAGGAACCTTCGTATCTGTCTTGTCTTCATGGCTTTTGGATATCGGGTTTCGGAGAAGGAAAATCCGCAAGGAAGCAACACGGCCTCCGTCATACAAGGATAATTAGCAACAGGGCAGCAACGATGACCACCGAAAAGGCAGGAATAACCCTGTTTGCCACGGCATTGCCGCCAATGAACCGGATCAGCAGATATTTGAATATGGTATTGGAGATAAGGGCCGTCAGGATCAGCTTCCAGCCCAGGGTGTAGGCAATGGTACCGGCCTGCACTTTTTGGGAGACGGAAAGCGTAATGGCATCCATATCTGCCAGACCGGAGATCCCCGCAACAATATAGAGCACTTCCGGGTCGAGGTATTCCGTGGTGGCCGCAATAACAAACAGAATGGCTACATACACAACGCCGAAGGTAAGCGCCGTGCGCAGCTCACTCGGGTTGCGCTGTTCTGGCATTTCATGCTCGCTTTTTTTGACCTGCCGGTAGGCATACCAGGCCACGACGATGTTGACTGCAAACATCACTGCCACGGGCCAGATCATCTGGTAAAAATAGTCCGGAGCCATGACACCAATTTCAATGGCCACCCTGGGATAGACCATGGCGGATGCAATGATGATCACCACGGCCGCGTGGAATCCCGCCGTTGGCGTCTGTGCCGTTATGCGTGCATAACTGACCGTGGTCGCCGTACTGGATATGATCCCTCCCAGCATGCCGCCAAGCGCCGTACCGGCCCGGTCGCCCATAAACTTGTAGATGAGATAACCACCGAGGCTGATACCCGTGATCAGCACCACCAGCAGCCAGGTGCGATACGGATTGAACACATCGAACGGCCCGAATGTCTGATTTGGAAGAATCGGGAGGATGATGAAGGTGATCAGCACAAATTGCATTATCGCCTTGATATCCTTGCTTTCCAGCCGCGCCAGCGCGCCCCGGAATTGCGGTTTCAGCTGAAGCAGGATGGCCGTGCTTCCGGCTACGGCGGCTCCTATAACCCATGGCCCGACAGTGATGTACGCCCCGACACCGTACATCAGCAGGATGGAAATCTCCGTGGTCATGCCAAACTCCGTACTGCCGCCCTTCATCTTCATCATATTACCCACCACGATGATGGCAATCACACCAAGCAGCCCGAAACCAAGTATGAGCGGGCTGTAGAACTGGCTCAAAAAACCGCAGATGGTCCCGAAAACCGTCACAATCGCAAAGGTGCGAAACCCCGCAATGGTGGTGTCCTGAAGCTCCCGCTGCATCCCGACCAAAAGTCCCATAAGCAGCGAAATGCCCAGTGTCTGAAATACGGTATAAAGTTCTTGCTCTGGCATTGAAAGGATAAATCCGTAGGAATTCCGTTTTTATCTTAAAAATATAGGAATCCTGCGCCAGCTTTCCATTGGCAATCTTGAGCAAAAGGGTATGCTGCGGGGGATGCGAACGCAACCCCCGCATGATTTCTCAGAACGATATGGAAAGGCCACCCAGCACATGCCGCCCGGCCTGCGGATAGTAGTAGTTTTCCCGGACCTCCCGACTGCCGGCAAAATAGCCGAACGTATAGCCATTCGACTCGTACATGTGGTCGAAAATATTATTGACCATAACCTGCAGGCGGACGTTGCGGACATACTGCAGTCCACCCCAGTCCCATGAGAGGCGAAAATCATTGATCCACCACGGATCCAGCGAACGGTCGGGGTTCGATGTGTTGTCCAGGTATTGCCGCCCTACGTAGCGCGAGTACCAGTCCACACGGACATTGTCGTACTGCCAGCTCAGCTGCGACGCTGAAGTTACCGATGGCGAAAACGCAATGGTGGTGTTTTCATGGAGGATCTCCTCCTGACCGGCAAATGCCCAGTTTTCATCGTACCGGTCGATGCGCTCCACAAACTCCGGGATACGGTTCCTGCTCAGGGTCACATTTCCGTTCCAGTGGATGGCGGCTGTAATCCGCGCCGACGCCTCCAGCTCTACACCCGCCCGGTAGCTGTCCGGCACGTTGGTCCGCACCGGATCCCCGACATCATTGATATCACCGGTGTTGATAAGCTGATTGTCGTATCGCATGTAGTAGGCATTGACCCCGAGCCGCACTCTCTCCCATCCGCCGCGATAACCGGCCTCCACATTGTAGAGCGTTTCGTGGCTCGGCATATAGGTTTCGGTCGCATCGGTGAAATCACGTCGCACCGGCTCCTTGCTGGACACGCCGAAATAACCGTAGATACGCCCGATGTCACTGAGCAAATAGCTCAGGCCCGCCTTGGGATTGACGAAGGTAAACTGGTGTTTGTCGTCCAGTACGCGCTGATCGTTGTTGATGCCGTCCAGTGTGTAGTCGATATGGCGCACCTGGAGATCGGCAAGGACGCTCAGCCGCTCCGACAGGTCAACCATCGCCTTGGTATAAAAATTGCCATCCCACTTTGTGCCCTTGTTGTCGTAATAGCGGTCGCCCAGTTCGGCGGGACTCGCCACGCGGGTCCAGACAATCTCACCGAAGTGGTCGCCGTCGTAGTAGTTCAACCCGCCGCCGAAAGTCAGCTGCCAGTTGTCGCCGCCCTGGTAATCGGTCGAGAAGGTAACTCCGCCAAAGTGGTTGTCCAGCCAGCGCTGGCGGACCAGGTCCGTCCGAGTGATGACCTCCGAGCCGATGAGAACCGGATCGAAACCGTAGGCAGAGAGGGCATTGTTCTGGCGGTACTCCTCGTAGTAACCCGCACCGCGCGTATAGTGCAGCGACAGGTTGCCGGACAGCCGCTGGTTCAGGCGCCGCGAATAGTGAAGCTGATAGTGCGTCTGCGTGTAATTGTCGGTTTGATTGTCGTAGAAGCGTACCTGTCCTTCCGGATCGGTATACATCCCTGCGGGATTGAAACGGCGGTTTTCCTGTATCTGGTCGCGGTCGACGCCGTACCAGGCCTGGTAGGTCACCTCCTGCCCCGAAAACACATTCAATTTGAGCAGGCCGTCGTCCGTGTGACGCGTTCCGGATATGAAAAACGAGCGCAGGTCGGATGAGGCGCGATCGATGTATCCGTCCGACGTGATGTAGGAAAGGCGTCCGTCAAAAGCCCAGCCGTTGGACATGAGTCCGGTTCCCACGAGGATGTTGCTTTTGAACGTATTGAACGAACCGCCGCTTGTATTGATCTCACCGTAGGGGTCGGCCTGCAGGGTTGTTGTCTGCAGGTTGACGGTGGCCCCGAAGGCAGCCGGACCGTGAGCGGAGGTGCCGAGACCGCGCTGGATCTGGACCAGGTCCAGGGAGGATGCGAAATCGGGCATGTTGACCCAGAAGACACCGTGGGACTCCGAATCGTTCAACGGAATACCGTTGACGGTGACGTTAATTCGTTGCGGATCGACCCCGCGGATGCGCAGGCCGGTGTACCCGATACCGGCACCGGCATCGGAGCTGCTGATCACCGAGGGGCTCATTTCCAGCAGCACCGGGATATCCTGACCGAAATTCCGTTGTTCGATCTCTTCCCGGGTCACGTTGGTATAGGTTACCGGACTTCGCTCATCCACCCGGAAAGCTTCCACCAGTACATCTTCGCTGACGATAGTGGTCGGGATGAGGCTCACGTTTTCCTGGCGTTCGCCGCTCCAGTTCACGCGGAGCCGGTGCGATTCGTAGCCGAGAAAGCGGAACTCCACTTCCGCGGGAGTACGGTCGATGAGGCGTAGTTCATACATGCCGTTGGCATCCGAAGTGGTTCCGTGTTCGGTCCCGACCTGAATGACGGTGGCGCCGGGCAGCGGCTCGCGGGTCTGGGCATCCCGGACCACGCCGCTGATGGCCTGTGCCGATGCTTCACCGAGGCTTGCTGCCAGCAGTATCGTGAAAAAAAATGGTAGTATGGATTTCATAGCTCCTCCAAATTTTGTGATTCATCAATTTGAAGGCGCTGTACATCAGATGAGCTGTTTCCGATCGTTTATCAGGCGCAATGAGCACCGTTTATCTGGATCGGCAAGGTTTCCCTACGCCGGTATTACCCGGTTCAGGTGATCGGGGTATGATCTCAGCCCGTGCGTACAAGCACCCCCAACCTGTTTGGTTGTTCAACACTGTAAT